>JAFTKF010000088.1 GCA_017453405.1 Clostridia bacterium | reverse complement strand
TTGCCGTTTGCCGTATATCCCTTCAGATTGATCGTGGCAGTAATATCGTTATCCTGATCGGCATTCACGACCAGAAGATATAAGTCACCGCTTTCTTCATCCACCGAAACGGTAGAGGTCAGGGCATCGTAGCTTGCAATATCGCCGACGATCGGGTTGTTTTCAATAAAGGAGGTGCGGTAAGAATCGCCGAGATTGTTACCGATCAGCTTATATGCCAAAGCCGTTCCGCCCTCGACAAACTTCGTGGGATCGTCACTGTAAGGCGCATACATACTGTTGTAAACGAAGTCGGCATTCGGAAGCTTTTCGCCGCCCCCGAAGCTGTAGGCGGTATACGCCTGATGAATATGAATGAGCGATTCCGCCTTGGAAGAACCCATATAGGTCAAGGCGAAGGAAAGCGCACGGCTTAAAGAGCGCGCTTCCTCTCTGCCGTAATCGGAAGCATCGTCGGAATAGATCAGGGGATTGTTGATCGAGCCGAACTCGGTCACAGCGGCAATGGTGTCCTGCCGCTTGGTACGCTCGCGAAGCTGGGTAACATTACCGTCGATCGCCCTGACAAGCTTGCCTGCCATTTCCATATAGGCATCGTGAAGCTCCTCAGGCGAGGACAGTGAGCCGGAATAGGTGAAATAGTTGTGATAAACAATACCGTCACACTTCACGCCATCCACGAAATTGAACGCCCACGGCAGATTGGCGAAGACCTTGATATCGGGATCGACCGCCTTCATTGCGTCATAGTATGCAGTAAAGCCTGCGTGCTTGTGGTGGTAGTCCACAGTGATCTTCGCGCCGCTTGCGGGCTTCATACCGTTCACGCCGTCACCGAAGGTGATCTTGCCGCTCACAGGCTCAAAGGTATAGACCTTGTCACTTGCCGAAGCACCGCTGAAGGAGTCTACGCGCGTCCAGAGAACGCCGTCGACATACACCTTGTCGGTTCCCTCCACGGCGGGATTGTACTGTGTATAGAATTCCTGCGAAGCAGATCCGTCCGAGGTGTTTTCCTTCCACGTGCCGTAGCGTCTTGCAATACTGCCCGTGACGGCAACCGTGTCGCCCTGCATATAGCGGCGTGCGCGGTCGGTATCGCCGAGAGCGGAAGGATAATCCAGCCAATACTGCTGATTGGCGTGATACATTTCATTACCGATCTCAAAATAGATCACGCCGTAAGGCTCGGGGTGACCGTTTTCGGCACGCTTTGCCGCCCAGTCGATGCCGCCGTTCTTGTTTTCACCCACAACGCCGTTCAGGTATTCCACAAGATCAGCCGCTCCTTCGGGAGTCTCCGCCGCCTCGCCTACCATATAGATCACCTCAGCGCCGATCGCCTCGGTATACTGCATATGCTCGTCAAGTCCGTAATACGGGAACACCGACTCATAACTGTTGCCCAGCACCACATTGCGGCGCTCGGAAAGCGGTCCGACGGTATCCTTCCAGGTGAACAGGTTGGCGATCGTGCCGCCGGGATAGCGCACGACACCGAGATTTGCCTCTTTGGTCATTTCGAGAAACTCGGGATAGACCTCGCTGTTTTCTTCATCATACATACCAAAGCCGCCGTAGCCGTGGCGGTGGTTGGCACCCAGCGTATAAGGGCTGACATCCCCCCTTTTGGTGCCGGCATCGATCAGAATGATCGGTGTTTCAGACTCTGCATTGCCAACAAGAGCAAACGCGGGCAATGCCGTCAGCAGCATAAGGACCGATAAAAGAAGCGAAAGCATCCATACGCCCGTGTGTTTTGTGTGTTTCATAACCATTCTCCCATCTGATATCGCATATGACCGAAACAGTCATATCTGTTGGTTTCGTTATACCATAAATTCTTTGCATTGTCAACAAAATTCCGTGATTTTTTGAAAATATTTCGGTTATTTCCGCAAAAATTCAAGCCGTAGAGAAAAAATTGACGCACCCCATCAGGCCAAAAAGCAAAATCGGCAAAGTCACAAAGACCTTGCCGATTGCCGAGGGGATATTATTGTTTCGAATGCACGCGATATTTTGCCAAAAGCTTTCCGGGCAAAGCGATCAAAAGATCCACGCCCTTCTGTACACGGCAAAGCTTGAAGAGATACTCTCTGCCAATGGAGAACAGCGAAAGCACAAGATACACAAGGACCGCCGAGCCGAGCACCGAAAACAGCATACCGAGGGTAGAATAATCGCCGAACTTTCTGAAGCTGTTCCAGAAATCCCAGAAGTACCAGAAGGCGGCGGCAACGTGAATGACGAAAACACCCCACGTCGATCTGCCGAGATGCGCGATCAGAAGCTTCGGCACTTTGTGCTTCACCTTGATCTGCATAAAGAATAAGAGCAGCATCACCGCCATAATAACCATACAGGGGGAAATGTAACTGATCAGCGCACCGCGCGAAGCATACCACTCCGAGGATTCTTCGATCATACCCTTTCTGAGAAGCGTTTCGGGAATGATCTTCATCGCCCACGCGACAAGTGCCGACAGGAAGAAGATCGGCAGGGTCACAAACCATTTTGCCCATTTCGGTGCACCGTAAATGCGGAAATACGCGCCCATCACATAAAGACAGATCAGCCAGATCGCCGAATAGCCCCCACCCAGCACATAATTGTCCGTGCCTTCGATCAGGCGGAAGATGATCGGTGCTTGCAGCATCAGCATGGCGGCGGCGTGCTGCCACTGCTTCAGTGCCAGCATTCCCTTATTCAGCATCGGCAGTAAGGGATACATAAAGAAGTAAGCGCAAAGATACCAAAGCTCACGCTTGATCAGGGGGAAAATACCCGCGATCCACCAATCGGGCTTGAAATTGACCGAGGGGACAAAGAAATACACCACCGCATTGGTCGCCGTGATCAGAAATACCGTCTCCAGCCACAGGAAAAAGAAACGGCGGAACTTGAATTCGGTCTTGACATTGGCAAAGCCCGAGATCAGGGCATAGCAGTTGACCGAGCAGTAGGTAATGACCTGCAGAAAATGCGCAAGCTTATAATTTGCCGACAGATAATCGGTTGACGAAACCACGCCGCCCCGTCCGAGTATGTGCAGACATACCACCAGAAGCATCGCCACCACACGAAACAGCTCAACGCCCATATTGCGTTCGCTTTTTTGGGGCATTTGCGCCGCATCGGGAAGCATTTTTTCAATCGGCTTGTCCTTTGGCATTGTGTGAGTCATAACGTCCTCCCTTTTGTGACAATTTTCGACAGCTTTTGAAAAGATTCTTTATCCGTTTGAAGCTATCTTAGCTTCTATTATAACGGCATAGCACCCTTCTGTCAAGCCTTAGCGCCTAAATAGTACAAAAACGAAACACCCCTTGGCGGCAATGTGCCGCCAAGGGGTGTCAGAAAACAAACAACCGTCCGATCAGTCTGCCGCATCCTCTGATGCGGGGGCTTCGAAATACTCGGGATGGCGCTTTTTGGTCAGGGTCTTCATCACAAAGAGCGTGCCAACCGTTACCGCAACGCCTATCACAAGGCAGATCCACGCATTCTGGATAAAGCCTGCGAGGACATACATCACAAAAGAGATCGCCGCCACGGTGATAGCATACGGAAGCTGTGTCGAAACGTGGTTGAGGTGATCACAGCATCCGCCTGCCGAGGACATAATGGTGGTATCCGAAATGGGCGAGCAGTGGTCGCCGCAGACAGCACCGGCAAGGCAAGCCGAAACACCGATGATCATAAGCTCCGAGGTCTGAGGGAAAATATAGGTAACGATCGGAATCAGAATGCCGAACGTACCCCACGAAGTACCGGTAGCAAAGGAAAGACCGCACGCCACAAGGAAAATGATCGCGGGAAGCAGAGAAGCAAGGCCTGCCGCCGCGCCGTCCATCAGTGTCGCGATGAAATACTTCGCGCCGAGAAGCGAGGTCACATTTTTCAGCGAGGTCGCAAAGGTCAGAATGAGGATCGCGGGCACCATCGCAATAAAGCCCTTCGGCACGGCATCCATTGCTTCCTTGAAATTGATCAGCTTTCTTGCGACCATATAGATCATAATGATCACAAGCGAAACCAGACCGCCCCAAGGCAAGCCCACCGTCGCATCGGTCGCGGCAAAGGCATCAATGAAGGAAACACCGTCGAGAATGCCGCCGTTATACACCAGCGCAAAGACGCAGGTCGCAACCAGCACCACGATCGGGATAACAAGGTCAAACACTCTGCCCCGCGCATTGACCTCGCTCTCCTCGGCATCGGGTCTCTCACCCGAGGTGAAGAGATCGCCCTTATACTGCGCATTGTATTCGTGAATGCGCATCAGACCGTAGTCATAGCACATCACCGAGGAGGCAATAATAAAGACAATGGTGAGAAGCGAATAGAAATTATAGGGGATCGCGGTCACAAACAGCTTGAGTCCCTGACCGTCTTCGGCATATTTCGACACAGCCGCCGCCCACGAGGAGATCGGAGCGATCATACAGATCGGTGCCGCCGTCGCATCAATGAGATAGGACAGCTTGGCACGCGAGATCCTGTGACGGTCGGTCACGGGGCGCATGACCGAG
>JAFTKF010000087.1 GCA_017453405.1 Clostridia bacterium | reverse complement strand
TTCGCCGATATACGACGGAACGCCGTAGCGTTCCGTCAGTTCACGAAGTGCTGATGCGTGATCAAAATGCCCGTGGGTCAGCAAAATGGCTTTCAGCGAAAGGGAAGTACTTTGTAATTGTGCATCTAAGATCTTCGCATCGATCGGATCGATTACCACCGCATTACCGCAATCGTCAGACACAAGATACATATTAGCCGATAAAACACCGCAGCTTCTCGCAAAAACAGTCATAATTTCTCCTGTATATAAAAATACAGTATATTATAGCATAAGTTTTTTAAAAAGTCTATAAAAAATAAGAAAAAATAGAAAAAATAATTCAGCCATTTCTCATTAAAATCGCTCAACCTAAGTTCAGGGAATAAGCGCTCAAAGCAAAATTGGCAACGCTCCCCGATCGTCAAAATTACATATCCAATTATACAAAATGCAAATTTTGTATAATTGAGAAGGGGTTTTAGCGCTTTTTTTCTATCTATTTATGTCTATTTATGTGCTTTATGTCAACAAAACTCACTGCGGCGATACAGATCGACTCACAGTGATTTTTGTTGACGGTATTATTGTGCTAGACGTTTATTTGTAGAATTTGTGGTTTCCGATGGTCATAACGTAAGTTCTGTAATTTGTGATCCAGAAATTCGTTGCGATTTTCGGATTCAGGAAAAAGATCATTTCGTTATTCAGCGAATATCCATCCAGACAGATCTTAGCCGCAAGAATACTTTCATACGAAGGCGTATTATAAATCGTACCGCTTGCAACCGGCGTAAACTGTGTTCCGAATTTTCTATCAAAAATCACATCTTTGATGGTGTTCGGATAATCCGGTCGGTTCATACGGTTGATCACCACATTGCCTACCGCTATTTTACCGCGTAACGGCTCACCACCGCTTTCCGCCTGAATGATTCTCGACAACCAATACAGATCATTGCTGTTATAGAATTCACTGCCGTGCTTTAATCCTTTCGGATCTCCGTACAAGCGGACGCTTTTGTTAAGATCATCCCATTCTACGGTAAGACTGTACGCCTTGGCAAGCGATCGAATTGGAACATAGATTCTGCCGTCAAGATTACGTATCATCTTGTCATGATACAGAATTCTGTCATTAGCGGCAATATAATTGCTACCTTGCTGTACAATAATCTTGACAGTATCACTATTCACAGTTGCTATCCCATCATTCCACGCAATTTCGCAATCGTCCAGTTCTTCGCACATGGCACGAAGCGGCATATATGTCGTGTCCTCGATCAATCGTCCGCGACTCATCATTTCGCTGTCATTTATGTATACGGTTATTTCCTTTTCTACATATGACAATTCCTTGACCGTTTCGTCGTTTGACGGCATCTCCTGCTCGGCACGGTCGGCGTAAGACACTGGTGACATCGCGAATATTCCGCCGATTATTGCCAGAAATACTACTAAAGCGGGCACTTTTTTCCATATTTTTTGCATACTTTTTGGTGTTTTCTCCTTTCCTAGTATGTCACGAGTATACCACAGGAAATTTGAAAAATCAATGCAAAATTTTTTCCATTTTTCAACCTCTTTTAGCAAAAGTATTGCTTTTTCTCAAAAGTTTGCTATAATATAAAAGCGCATTCTGCCTTTTATGGAGGTTTTCACAATGGATCATACTTCTAAAAAACAAGTTGGCTACAGCTTTCTTCTGATGATCACATCGATCGTATGGGGATTTGCTTTCGTTGCTCAAGTTAAAGCCTCGGAAGCAAATATGGGATCTTTTTTATTTAACGGCCTTCGCTATATCATCGGCGCTCTTGCACTTGTCCCGGTTATGTTATTCTTTGAGCGGAAAAAGATCACTAAAAACAGTATGAAAATTTCCCTCTTTCACGGGACAATCAGCGGTGTCATTATGATGGCAGCCGTAAATTTTCAGCAATACGGGATCGATGCCAATATGAACGCCGGAAAATCCGGGTTCATTACAGCACTCTATATTGTACTGATCCCCATCACCGGTCTGTTTTTTAAACAAAAAACAAAATTGTTGACTTGGGTAGCAGTTGCAATCGCGCTTGTCGGGCTCTTTTTTATCAGTATTCCGAATAACACTTCCATTCTGAATACCGATGAACTGCTTGGAGACCTTCTCGTCCTGATCAGCGCTTTCTTTTGGACCGCTCAAATACTTTGTGTCGATAAATTCTCTAAAGAAAGCTGTCCGATCCTTTTTTCCGTCCTTCAGTTCGCTGTTTGCGGTATCGTCAGCTTTATGATCGCACTCTTCGTTGATGAATTCTCTGCCGACATTCTCGTGGCATCAACGGCGCCCGTTTTATACGGAGGATTGATATCTGTAGCAATCGGCTATACGATCCAAGTCATCGCACAGCGACACGCAACACCGACCGTTGCTTCCATTGCCATGGCATCCGAATCTGTCTTTGCCGCATTTGGTGGCTATCTCTTGTTAGATGAATCGATGACATCCCGTCAGGTTTTGGGTGCGGTTTTAGTATTCGGTTCAATATTATTATCGCAATTTTCAACTACCTTGCAAAGCAAAAAAGAGGCATAACGCCTCTTTTTTCTATTTCAGATCGATATTCGCTTTTCTCGCCTGCTTGCCTTGTTGCTCTCGTGGGATCATATATACCGTACCGTCCTTTTCAAACCGCGCACCGGTTTGTTTAAAATAGAACTTTTTATGATGCTCTTCGCACTGTTTACGAATATGCAGTACCCAATCGTAGCGGCAGATCCTTGCGCCGGATCCGCTTTCACCTCCGCAGCACACCTTAGAGATATCACTATTAAGATATTTAGAGAGATCAATATCTGACAAAAGCGGCTCACAAATAACTACTTTGCGCCGTATAGGTGCTTTGATATAAATAAATAGGCAACCGTATATCACACTGCACTTGGTTTTCTACAGTACACATAACCGTCACGTGTCTCCAGCCGTTTCCCCAATCGAGCGGAATACATTCCGCAAAGCGTTCAATTCGTTTGGTGATCACAACAAAGCGCAAGTCATATCGCTCGCGAATCATATCCCAGGCTTCATTCCGCCAAGAATCGGCGCGGTCCAAAAAGAAGTCGCTTGTCATACACAAATATACTTCTGTATCCGACGGCACTTTGTAACTGCCATCACGGTTTCTGCGGATCACAAGATCGAAATCGCGCGTTTTATAGAGGTCGTGGGCATTCTTGCCAATCGATTCATCACGACGGTAAACATAGCAGTTTTCGCAGCCTTCGGAATATTTTGTGCATCCGTGCCAAGGATTCCATTCTATGCTCATTTTCTCTCCTTTGATGGATAAAACCCCGACGGTGTCGGGGTTTTATCCATTTACATCAATCAATCATCAGTCAAAATAGCCTTTTGCACAAAGAAGCTCGGCAATCAAAACAGCGCCACCTGCCGCACCGCGAACCGTATTATGCGAAAGTCCGACAAATTTATAGTCAAACAGCGAATCTTCACGAAGTCTTCCGAGCGTAATTCCCATTCCGTTATACAGATCTCGGTCAAGCTTTGCCTGCGGACGATTGTCTTCTTCAAAATATGTCAAAAACTGTTCGGGAGCAGACGGTAACTGCAAAAGCTGAGGCACACCCTGATAGTTACGCCAAGCATCAAGGATCTCTTGCTTATCGGGCTTCTCTTCAAACGAAACAAATACAGCAGAGGTGTGACCGTCGCTGACAGGAACACGGATACACTGCGTTGTAATCAGCGGCGCATTGGCTTTTTCGATCTTTCCATCAACAACCTTGCCCCAGATTTTAAGCGGCTCCTGCTCACTTTTTTCTTCTTCACCGCCGATATACGGGATAATGTTGTCAACCATCTCGGGCCATTCACGGAAGGTTTTCCCTGCACCGGAAATTGCCTGATAGGTTGTCGCCAGAACTGCCTTGGGTCGGTATTTCAAAAGAGGAGTAAGCGCAGGAACATAGCTTTGAATCGAGCAATTTGGCTTTACCGCAATAAATCCCCGTTTTGTTCCCAAGCGTTTTCTTTGCGCTTCAATGATCTCGATGTGTGAATCATTGATTTCAGGAATCACCATCGGAACATCCTCTGTCCAACGGTTTGCGCTGTTATTGGATACCACGGGAACTTCTGCCTTAGCGTACGTTTCTTCAAGTTCTTTGATCTCTTCTTTTTTCATATCTACGGCACAAAAAACAAAATCAACCAACCCTGCTACGGTTGCTACATCCTTAGCATCAATCACCGTCATTGCTTTATACGCCTCGGGCATTGCCTGAGGCAGCTTCCAACGGTCTCCGACCGCTTCAGCATACGATTTTCCGGCAGATCTTGAACTTGCAACCAACGCGGTTACTTCAAACCACGGATGGTTTTCCAAAAGTGTAAGAAAACGTTGACCCACCATACCGGTAGCGCCGATGACGCCTACTCTGTATTTTTTTGTTACAGACATTTCTAATCCTCCGAAATAATAAAAATATACACCTTAGAATTATATAGCGAAAGATACGTTTTGTCAAGTAAAAACCGCAAAATTCATTCAAAAAGTCT
>JAFTKF010000086.1 GCA_017453405.1 Clostridia bacterium | reverse complement strand
GATGGCTTCAAAGGCTTCGGGATGAAGCTGTACGGCGCATCCCGTGACGGCAATAAAGGCATTCGGATGCTCAGAGACGGCGCGGCGCACCATTTGCCTTGCTTTTCGCTCGCCTTCCGTGGTGACGGCACAGGTATTGATCACGACGATGTCACTCACTTCCCCGAAGGGAACAGTCGTGATGCCGTAGGGAGCAAGCAGCTCGGAAAGTGCTTCGCTTTCATATTGGTTGACCTTACAGCCGAGGGTCAGAAATGAGACGGTCATAGAGATTTCCTTTCATACTTGATGGTTACAGTATAGCATTTTCTTTCTTGGGTGTCAAGAGGAAGCTTCGGTGAGATTTCTTTTTCAAAATCGCTTGACTTTTTGGGGGAAGAGGTGTTACAATAGAAAAAGCTTGGAAAAGACACCGTGTCATCATAACAGGAAAAACAAGGAGTATATATGTTAAAACGGTTTTTGGCGTATTATAAGCCGCACAAATTGATTTTTACGATGGATATGATCGCATCGTTTTTAATGTCGCTGATTGCCATCGTGTATCCGATGATCACGCGTGAGATGCTGGGAGATTTTATTCCCAATCAGAATTACCGTATGATCGTGATCGCGGGGCTGGGGCTTCTTGGCGCATATGTCATTCGGATGTTTCTCAATTATTTCGTACAGTATTACGGTCACGTGATGGGTGTCAGAATGCAGGCACAGATGCGTTCGGATATGTTCAATCATCTGGAAAAGCTTCCGTTTTCCTTTTATGACAATCACGAGACCGGTAAGATTATGTCGCGTATGACCAACGATCTGATGGATATCAGCGAGCTTGCGCATCACGGCCCTGAAAATCTTCTGATCTCCTCGGCATCGATCATTGCGTCCTGCATCTATCTTTGCTCGATTGAATGGCGTTTGACACTGATCATTTTTCTTTGCGTGCCGATGCTTCTTGCCATTGCGATGACCCTTCGCAAGAAGATGCGCAACGCGTTTATGCGCTCGCGCCAGTCGGTGGCGGAGATCAATGCCTCTTTGGAAAGCAGTATTTCGGGTATTCGTGTAACCAAGGCATTCAACAATGCCGAAAAGGAAAAGGAAAAATTCGAAGAGGGCAATACCTCGTTTGTGGCGGCGCGCCGCGATGCCTACCGCGCAATGGGGCAATTCCATTCGGCGACGGCGTTTGTGACCGATGTGTTCAACGTGGTCGTTCTGATCGCGGGCGGTCTTTTCGTGTATCAGGGCATCATTGATTTTGCGGATTATTCGGCGTTTTTCCTTGCGGTGAATATGTTCATTTCCCCCGTGATGACGCTGATCAATTTCACCGAGCAATATCAGAACGGTGTGACCGGCTTTTCCCGTTTTCTTGAAATTATGGATGCCGAGCCTGAACGGGATGCGCCCGATGCCAAGGACGCGGGGGTTCTTGGCGGTAAGATCGAATTTTCCAATGTGGTCTATGCCTATGATGACGAAAAGGATGTTTTGAACGGCATTTCCCTGACGGTGGAGGAGGGGCGCAAGTTTGCGCTTGTCGGTCCGTCGGGTGGCGGCAAGACCACCATTTGCCATCTGATCCCGCATTTTTACAAGGTGACCTCGGGAGAGATCCGCATTGACGGGCAGGATATCCGCTCGCTGACGGCAGAGTCGCTCAGGCGTAATATCGGTATCGTTCAGCAGGACATTTATCTTTTCAATGCTTCGATCCGCGATAATATCCTGTACGGCAGATTGGATGCAAGCGAAGAAGAGGTTGTGGAGGCGGCAAAGCGTGCCAATATTCACGATTACATTATGACGCTTGAAAAGGGTTATGATACCGTGATCGGTGAGCGTGGTGTCAGACTGTCGGGCGGTCAGAAGCAGAGACTTTCGATCGCGCGCGTGTTTTTGAAGAATCCGCCCATTTTGATTCTGGACGAGGCGACGAGCGCGCTCGACAACACCACCGAGATCCTGATTCAATCGGCGCTTGACGAGCTGTGCGAGGGTCGTACCACCATCGTGGTGGCACACCGACTGTCGACCATTAAAAATGCCGACGAGATCGCGGTGATCGCGGATGGCGTTGTCACCGAGCGCGGCACGCACGAAGTGCTTCTTGCGGCGGGCGGTACATACAGTGAGCTTTACAAGCTGCAATTCCGTCAGGGCGAGAATGAATAAGATTTTGACATAGAATAATCGGGCAAAGACAGAACGTGGGTCTGTCTTTGCCCGATTGTTTTGGGTAGTGCGGCGGGTAACGAGCAGAGCGGCGACAAGAGGGAAAAGCTAAGAGCCCTCTCACCCGGGGAGAGCCTTGGATGTGTGCGCGGCTTTGAGGGTATGAGTTTGCGGTGACTTGATTGTCACGCGTTCTCCCTCAGTCAGCTACGCTGACAGCTCCCTCCCGGAGGGAGCCTTAGGTATGTGCAGGGTGTGGGCTTTGTCCGATGCGTTTGTGTCCATAATGAGGCTAACAAAAAGCCTCTCCCTTTGGGAGAGGTGGCGGCGAAGCCGACGGAGAGGGCAAATCGCGCAAGGTAAGCGCCTTCTCACCCGCTAACGCGGGAGCTCTCCCGGAGGGAGAGCCTTGGGCGCGCGGTTTTGAGGGTGTGGGTTTTATCCGATGCATTTGTG
>JAFTKF010000085.1 GCA_017453405.1 Clostridia bacterium | reverse complement strand
GCCGTCGGGGGTGACGGGGGTAGTTGTGGCGAGGTCGCTATAGTGGAGCGTTTGGGTGGAGAGGTTAGTGTGATATTCATCGGTGACGGTCAGTGTGGCGGATGCCCACGCGTTTTGCGGAATATCGGTGATGATATGTCCGAGAAGAGCGCCGCCTTCTGCGGCGATATAGTAGGCGTTTTCGGCGAAAACGGATTCATACAGTGTGAAATCCGACTGTGCCGAGGCGAGCTTGCCTGAGAAGGTCTTGACGGTTTTGCCGTTTGCGTCCTTGAAGGTAAGCGCTACGGTGAGGTTGTCCATATGGGCGACCTTTTTTTGATTGATGCCGAGCACGAGACGGATCGCGTGGGTGGCACCGGTTTGCTTATAGGAGAGGTAGGGAGTGAAGGCATCCTCGGTGGCGAGGGTGTCGGCGATATAGATCTTTTCGGCGTTTGCCACCTCGGTAATCTGCATTTCCTCCAGAGATTTTGCGCTTTCGGTGCTGTTTGGCATATAGATATTGGAAAAATACACGCCGCTGACCGTGCCTTCGGGATACTGCGCGCCGGTATAACCGGTCAGGATGGAATGCGCTCTGCCCTGATTTCGGATGCGGATATTGCGGATCGTGACGGTTTCAATGGGATGCTTTCCGACGGTGGACGAGCCTGAAACGCAGTCGATCACAAGCCAATTCTGCCACGAGCCGTTGGTCCACGTGCAGTTTTCAACATCGATGTTATCAAACGTGACGTTGCTGATCGAGCCGCCGCCGTATTTGTGGTTAATGCCGAGCGCAACCGAGCAGTCATAGACCGTGCTGTCGCGGAAGGTGATGTTTTTGTGGTCGTAAGTCGCACCCTGACCGACCTTATAGCCATAGCAGATCGTCCAGGAGAGGCAGTCTTCAAACAGAACATTTTCGCATCCTGTGCCGATATCGATCATCGAGCGGAACATTTCGGTGCCGCCCATATAGGTTTTGGTGGTGAAGGGGTCGTCAAGCGCGACGCCGATGGCGTTGGAGATCACGACATTTTTGCAGTTATCGACATCGATACAGTCATTTTCGTGCAGACCGAGCATATTGAGGATCTTAATATTTTGGAAGAGCATATCCTCCGAGCATCCGGGAATGATCGACCAGATATTGGTATTCACATAGGAAATGCCGTCGGAGATGAAGTTTTTGCAGTTATAGGCGACGAGGGTCTGCATCAGAAAGCCCTCGTTTTCCATTTCTCTGCCGCGGGCATCGACCGTGCCTCTGCCGTAGATCTTGATATTTTCGGAATGAACGTAGTTGGCAGGATCTTTGAACTCGTCCTCATAGGGGTCATAGATCGTGTTATTGTAGACATAGATCATCTGCGTGACCGGCTTGCCGATCGAATCCTTGAAGCCGCGGCGGATGTAGTCCTCTGCCCGTCCCGTGGCATACAGAACGGCGCCCCCTTCCAGATACAGCGCAACATTTGATTTCAGCGCGATCGTGCCGATCTTATAAACGCCTGCGGGGACATAGACCGTGCCCTGCTTGCCCTTGGCAGTGCCCCACGCCGAGGCGTCGTCAATTGCCTTTTGCAAAGAGCCTGTTGAAATGGCGTTTCCGGTGTTGTCGGCGCGGTAGGTTTCGGTGATGACATTGAAAATGCCCTCGCCCGAAGAGGGCGGAATATCGGTTTCGGGTGGATCGATGGTCAGGACGAGCTCTTTGTAATTGTTGATCTTGATGATGAGATATTCATCCTTATTCAAAGAGAAGGTGAGCGTTTTGCCGCTGACGGTGGCTTGAATGCCGAGGCTTTTCGGCGAGATCGCATAGGAGGTGATCGTCTGTGGTACTGTGACCGTCACGGTCACAGGCCCTTTGTTCATCGTGAATTCGCCGTAATCGTAGTCATCATACGAGCCGTTCATATAGTTGCGGATCGGCACATCGATGCCGTCGGCAGTGACCGAAAAGGTCGTGGAGCGCGTATACTTCGAAGGGAAGGGATAGACCTTGACCTTGTCGGTCGACTGCCCCGTGTATACGGCAGTGGAGACCTTGTCGGGCAGGGCAACGGTAGGAAGCCCCAGCTCGGAGGGGTCTTTCGGCACGCGAAGCTCAAATTTCATTACATTCAGAAAATACACACGGCTTTCCGTAGGGTTGGGGTTGGGCTTGGTGATCACAAACTTGAAGGTATTTTCTCCCTTTTTCAGTGTCATCTTGCCGAGCGAGATGGTTTTCAGGGCGTTCGGTGTACCCGTGGCGTTGTCGATCTCGCCGTATTTTTCACCGTTGATGTAAAGATCGGCAATGCCGCACGAGCCGTGCACGCGCAGGGTGACGGATACCTTATATTCGCTGCTTTCGGGAACGGTCAGCACATACGTGATATACTGTCCGACGGCGGTGGCGTCAAAGCGCGAGAAGTTGGTGCCGTTAAAGCTCTGTTCCATAATGGCAGAGGCGGGATCGGTCGCCGAGGCATCCACGCAGTTTGCGGCGTAATAGGTGAGATCGCCCGCTTCGGTGGTCTCGTCGGGAGAGGACGCGAGGACGGAGATCCCCACCAAGGCAAGGATACTAAGCAGAAACGCGATGAGGATCATAACGGTTTTTTTCATTATCATTACCATGGCTTTCGTTTGCGAAAGCTTTCCTTTCGTGGGGAATTGGGGCTGGTTTTACGTAGCAAAATCGTTGTTGCAAGACAACGAAAGCCACAAAACCCGCGTGAAAAAGAATTTTTCACGCTAAGCTCCTTTTTCGGATTTGTCAGTGCTATTATAACAAAATCAGGGGCGTTTTTCAAGGGCGCGTGATTGCAAATCGGGTGCAAAACGGGAGATGGATTTGCAAATCGTTGCAAGTTTTTTTAAAGTTCTTGCGCCCGGAATGTGCTGTGTGCTATACTGTATCCGAGAAAAAGGCATTTTGCCCAAGAAAGGAAATGAACTCTTATGAAAAAAGCACTTTCTATGATACTGGCACTGCTTCTGATGCTTCCGCTTGCGGTACTTCCCGCATTTGCCGATGTGCAGGAAACGGTGTATCACATCAACAGCACGGCATATGGGGGCGACAAGTCCGAAAACGTATCCTATGTCGTGCAGTCGGATTTTCTGCGGTTTGACGTCGACGGTTCAACGACTGCGGCAAAGGGCGCATACGGTACGGTTGTGATTAACGTAGCCGAGGCAGGTGAGTATGACATTACGCTGAATCTGCGTGCGCACGAATCCTGCGGTAATTTTGAGCTGTATATCAACGGTGCAGAGGATAAGCACTGCAACGTGGATATGCGCCACAGCGTGATCGGCAAGCCTGCCAACACCTTCTTTGATCTTGCGATCGGCAAGGTCACGCTGGTGAAGGGGGATAACACTTTTACATTTGTTTCCACGGGCGAGGGCGGCACCAATACCGCCGAAAACAATCGCTATAAGGCGAATATCAGAAGAATCACGATCGCCAAAGAGGTTTCGTATTCGCTCTTCAGCGCAGGTACGATCACCCCCAAAGAGGTTTCGGGCGCGATCACCCAGCAGATCGAAAACGGGTATACCTTTGTGAGCGAAAAGGGCGAGAGCGTGGAAAAGACCTTTTCCTCTTCGTCGACGGCAGGTTACGGCAGCAATATGGCGGTCTTTTACGACTGCATTGCCGATAGCTATCTGGAATACATCGTCAATGTGGAAGCGGCAGGTACGTACAGCTTTTCGATCAACGCAAGAACCCATATGACCGGCTTCGGTGAATTCACGCTGGTGGTCGATGGGGAAACGCTGGGAAGCTTCAACAACAAGGCGGCAAGCAACTCTTCCACGATGTGGGCACAGTACGCCCTTGGCAGTAAGGCACTCACAGCGGGCGAGCACACCGTGCGTTTCGTTGCCACCGGCACGGGGGCAATGGCATACGGCAAGGAAAACAACAACTGCTTTGGCGCGGACCTTTTCACGCTGACACCGATCGTGACCGATTACACGATTGCTTCCGAGGATTTTTCGGCATTCGTGTCCTCGCGCAAATCTGTCGAAGCGGGCAAGAACGATCTTCGTTTCATCGTTGCCGCACAGTATGACATGCTTGATCAGTATGAGGCGCTGTATATGACCGTGACCTTTGTGGATGCTTCGGGCAATACGGTCAAGAGTATTACGAAAAACGTGGCAAAGGAGCTTGCGGTCTATGCATCCGCTAGTGCCGCAGGCAATCGCTACACCGCCGCCGATGGCTCGGTTCTGTTCGGTATGGTGATCACCAACGTACCCGATGACGCGTGGGCAAGCGCGCTTGTCACGCTTGGCACATCTGCCGATGCCGCAAGTGTTGCGGTCAGAGGCAGTATTGCCGCCACCGACGTGATCGGCTGATCGATATAAAATAAACGAGGCAGACTCACCGTTTTTGTGAGGCTGCCTCGGTTTTTTGCGTTATACGGGGGCGTTTGTGTGAATCCACGCGGCAAGGTCTTCTTTTTTGATCAGCCCCTCTTCGGATAACAGCGAAAGCAGGGCGGTTGCCGAGCCGCCGAACAGCTTTTGCAAAAGTGCTTTGGTTTCACGCTTTTGTACATCCCTTTTGGAAATGAGCGAATGACAGAGATAGCCCGGGTCTTCGCGGCGAAGATAGCCCTTTGCCTCTGCCTTTTTGATGACGGTATAGGTGGTATTTTTGTTCCAACCGAAGAGCTTGTTGGCTAACAGCGCGACCTCTTTGGCAGAGATCGGCTCGCTTCCCCATATCAGAAGCATAATTTTTAATTCACTGTCGTATAAACCCGGGTTCATATCGCCCCTCCTTAGACTATTACTATAGTATATACTATCACAATAGTCTCGCTTTGTCAAGAGCTGATTTTGCGGCATCATCAGATCTCCGATCGGACATGAATCCACAGAAACAGATGGTTTTTTTCAAAGAAGGGCTTTTTAAAAATTCTTCAACAGTCCTTGACCTTGTATTTTTGTTTTTTTCTTGACAATCCTTTCGGTTTGTGGTAAACTATTAATGTTGAGCCGTCAACAAGTTTGACGGAAATCGGCGCCTTGGGCGTTTTTATATGGAGGTTCGTATGGAAATGGAAAAATACGGCGCGTTATTTACGCCGTGGAAGATCGGC
This sequence comes from Clostridia bacterium, assembly GCA_017453405.1. GTDB lineage: Bacteria > Bacillota > Clostridia > Oscillospirales > CAG-272 > RGIG1993. Next base: position 697 of record JAFTKF010000085.1, on the reverse strand, counting down.
AATGTGGAGATCAAAAACCGCATTGTGATGTGTCCGATGGGCGGCACATCCCTGTTCGGTTGGTTTGAACTGACGGGCTGTCATTTTGACAAGGAAGCGGCGGCGCTGTTCTTGGAGCGCGCCAAAAACAATGTAGGCTTGATCATTCCGGGTATTGCCCCCCTCAGAGATACTTTTTGGGGCAAATGGCTCTGGCAGAACAAGAAAATGTTTGAAGAACTCAAGGTCTTTATGGACGAGATCCACAAGACAGGCGCGAAGCTGTTCATTCAGCTGACGGCAGGTATGGGTCGCTCGTGGGCGATCACCGAGCTTGTCGCGCCCTTGCATAAAAATAAATTCACCCGTGCTCTGATCAAGCCGATCATTGACACTTCACACGAGCTTGCCTCCCCCTCGCCGCAAAAATCGCGTTGGGCGCACGATATCGAATGCCCCGAAATGACGGTGGAGCAGATCCACGAGATCATTGAGGCGTTTGCGAAAACCGCCAAGCTCTGCAAAGAAGCAGGGGTGGACGGTGTAGAGGTACACGCCGTACACGAGGGCTATCTGCTTGACCAGTACGCCATTGAATTTTTCAACAAGCGCACCGATGAATACGGCGGAAGCTTCGAAAACCGCTACCGCTTTGCCGTGGAAGTGGTCCAGGCGATCAAAAAAGCCTGCGGCGAAGATTATCCTGTGTCCCTGCGCT
>JAFTKF010000084.1 GCA_017453405.1 Clostridia bacterium | reverse complement strand
CGAAGCAGTTCTTACGAGGCAGAATATTTCGCATCAAATTCTTCGGGCGAAATCGGCTCGATCGGCAAGGTCTTGACCGAAAGGGCTGTCTCTTGCCATTTTTCTGCACTGCCCGACAACGTGATCCACGCCGTCCAGTACGCCATATCATCGGTCTCACCGCTACCCTGTTTCGTATTGCCGCCAATGATCACAGACAGCGTTTTGCCGTCACTCACCACACGATCGACGAAAAAGCGATGCGATCCCGAGGAAGCCAGTACATCCGCAAGCACAAGGGTATTTTCGCTGAAATACGCATCGGTATAGCCATCAAGGATCGCTCGGTCTTCCTCTGACAGCGAATATCGGGTTTCTATCAGTGCGTCAAGCGCTTCGCGGGAGGTGATCTTCTGAACGAACCCACGATAGTCAAAATCCGTGCTCGGATGACTGCGCAAAACGGTTGCGGTATACATCAGCGCCTGCTCCGACGGGTACTGCCCGATATAGGCATCTTCGCTAAGCGTCTCGCTCTCGCGGCGAATGACTGTCACATCCTTCGTCTCATACTTGTAAGACACATCCGAAAGTATCACCCATAACAGCGCATAAACACTTTCGTTTGTTGCCTTCTTTGTCTTGTGACTGCCTACGGTGATCTTGACTTGATCCTGTGTCGCATCAACCGATTCCACAAAAAACCGCTCGTCCGAATACGCCCCTCTCAACGAGAGCAGGATCACGGTATTGTCCTCATAATATCGGGTATCATAGCCGCAAAGCAGTGCTGTGTTGGTATAGTCCGATGTAACGCCGTCAAAGAAACGGTACACCGCATCCAAAGAACGCACAACAGAAAACCGAACATCCTGCCCGATGAGCGCCTCGTCCTGTACGATCTCACTTGTCATGACCCGATACGCGATCGCCTGAAGAGAATCGGGTGATTCTGTCGTCACTGCCACGGTCGTTTCGGGCGAAGTTGTCACCGTTGGCGCTGTTGTATGTACTGCTGTCGTATCCAAAGAGGTGCACGCAACAAAAAGCCATAACAGCATCACACCAAAAAGCAGAATATAAAGCCGTTTCGATTGCATTGTCATTCCTCCGATTCAAACAGATTTCTTATCTTTATTATACATATATTGCATAAAATATCAACAAATTTTCTTGTTTTTTACATATTGTTAACAACAAAAGGCAGGAAATGCGAGATTTCCTGCCTTTTGGGGATTCTGTTATTCAAGAATAAAGCCGCCGTCACAGAGGTCTGCGTTATCGCAGGTAATACCGTCGCCCGCATCCCCGAAGTGAATGCGAATGACGCGAGCGCCCTCGGGAATGGTCACGCGAATCTGTTCATATTCGCCCTGACCGAGTCTTGCCGAGGTATACACCGTCTTACCGTCGATGATGATCGATACCACGATCGATGCCTTATAGCCCTCGCCGACATTGCCGTATGCCGAGTCGTCGATGCCCGCAACGCCAACGAATTCCTTGGCGTTTTCGGGAATGTTGTAGTCAAAGTAACCGATCGCATTGGTGCTGATGCCGTGGCTGAACTTCGTACCGTTTTCGGTATTCGAGCCGCCGAGCGACAGCGTGGTGGAGTTCATACTTTCGTTGACCATCACGCGGTTATCCCAACCTGCCACTGCCGTGATATAGTCCGTGCCGAGGTACACATCGGGCTTAACCGAAACGACCGCCGCTCTGACCATAACATCCAGCTTCTTGACGGACGAAACATCGCCGTCAACGTCTACCGCAATGGCTTTGACGGTTGCCTTGGCATTCAGGGTAAAGGGAGCGGTATACAACGTGGATGCCGTTGTAGGCTCACTGCCGTCGGTGGTATAATAGATTTTAGCGCCTTCTACGGTGGGCGTCAGCGTAACAACCGACGAGCCGTCGTTATATGCTACATTGAAATCCACGCTGTGATAGTGGATCTCATTGAAGCGATAGGAAAGCGAAGTGCCCTTGCCGTCGCCGTCGGTGATGGCAACACGAAGCTGACAGCCCTCGCTCAGCGTGATCGTGCCGTTTTCCACCGTCTTGGCGGTTTCGCTCGTCATCGGATCGCTGCCGTCGGTGGTATATTTCACAACCGACGAAGCATTTGCCGTCGTCACGCGGATCGGAAGACCGATCTCACCGCCGTGCTGACTGATATCAAGCTTGGTGATCTTGAGAACATAGCCGCAGCCCATCGGCATCGTGCCGATGTCAACAACCGTATCCTTGGTTACCGTCATCGAGATCGGCTCTTTTACCGAAGTCGAAATATCCTTGAAGCCCGTGAGGAGATATTCACCCTCGCCGAGGATCTTCGAAAGATCAACCGTTACGTTCTGCTTGTTGACCGAGTAAACACCGCCGATGTACCAAGTGCCGTCCTTGACCTTGGCAATCGAAACATATCCTCCGATATCGCCGTCAAGGAACACCGTTTCATCCCATACGGTGGGCATCGCGCGAATGATCTCAAGCGCGGGATTATTCAGAATGTCGACAGGATCAGTCGCAATGACTGTCAGGGGGGAATCCATCAATACCATCGAAGCGATCTGCATCGCGGTATTGCAGTCGGGGGTAAAGTCAGCGTGTCCCGAAAGGAAGCGCGTGTAATACTGACGGGTCACATAACGTGCCTGCTCCAGAATATTGCCGCGAAGACCCTGCTCAAGACCGCGGATACCTTCACGGGTCAGCTCGTTGGGATAGAGCACCGCAAGCGAAGTGGGCTTATGGACGCCGTGGAAGTTGACGATAATGCCGTTTGCCATACCCTCTTCCAGTGTGGTGCGCTGAATTGCCTGTGTCAGCTTTTGCGTTTCGGTGTGGAAGAAGTCGAGCTTCATACCGTACATATGGTATTCCACAAGCTTTTTCATAACCGTCTTTGCCTGAGCGGCAGTCTTGATCTGCAGACCGCTGTGACCGTCGGAGACCGCACACCACAGAATCTGCTTCACGTAGTTCTCTTCACCGAGAAGACCGATCTCCTTCAGCTTTTCCTCGTAATCGGTCCAGCCCATATAGCCTTCGTCAATGATATTGTATTCAAAGCCGAGGCGAGCGGCATTCAGCGTGTATTCGATCATATGCTCATACTGTACACCGGGCATATTGATCCACGACCACGCACTCTTACCGGGGGTGATCCAGTCGGTATCTTCATAGAAGGAGGTGTCTTCGTTCATACCCAGTGCGGTATGATAAATGATATTGTTGGTTACAATATCGCCAAGCGACTTGCCGAAATTGATGATACGCCAGCCGGTCACGATATCGCCGGTTGCCGCGAAGGTATCAAAATCCTTGCCCGAGGTCCACGAGCCGGAGATCTTGAAGGTGTTGGCTTCTTCGGTTGCCACATAGTTTGTGCCGATATAGGTATCGCTAACCGCGCCTTCCATCAGCACCACATAGCCCTTGCAGCTTGCCAATTCGACCGTCAGAGGACCTGTCAACTTAGCTGTCTTCGGGATGCCGGAATATGTGGTCGAGGTGATCTGCGATTCATAGCAATCGGAATTCTGACCGTACCATACGCGGGAAATGTTATTGACCTTGAAAGCGGTATCTTCGGTGCGTACCGAACGGGTCTTACCGCTATCCGGCAGATTGTAACGGAAGGAAACGCCGTCATCATACAGCTTTACTTCCATAGTAAAGCGATAGCCGCCTTTTTCAAAGGTCAGAACTGCCGCAACACAATCGTCGGTCATCTTCGAAAAATTTCCGAGATAGTCATAGCTTGCCGTAAAGCGGTGAGCTGTTGCCGAAACGAGGGTGGCATTTTCAAAGCCCGCAAAATTCGTAGCAACGATGCCGAGACGAGAGGGAGCAATGATCTCACCCATCGTTTTGTCGGTCAGCGTATAAACTGCATTTGCCTCATCGTCGAAATAAACCGACATCGAAAGCGTACCCGAAAGGCTCGTCACAGTCGCCTTGCCGTCGGTCAGCGAAATATGCGCATTTTCCTGAAAGGCATCACCCGCGTCGGTATCGGGAACGGTGGTGGAAGGTGCCGTTGTCACACCTGCCGTGGTGGTTGCGAGAGGATCGCTTGCAGTCGTCGGTGCAGTTGTGTCATCCTCACCGCCGCAGGATACAAGCCCTGCCGTCAGAAGTAGTGCTGAAAGTACCATCATCATCAGTAATAACCGTTTCATAAGGTTCTCCTTTGGTCTTAGTACTTCTATTGTAGCATATGATTGCCGAAAAAGCAATTGCAAATCGCCTCTTTTCTTATATATT
>JAFTKF010000083.1 GCA_017453405.1 Clostridia bacterium | reverse complement strand
CACAGAATTTATTTTTGTTGTAATTTCATGTGGACAATAGCGTTTATTTGTGGTATAATGTTTCATGAAGTGATTGAGTCCTTTCTGTTGAGATGAGTTAGGGGTAATTCTATTTTAACAGAACTCAATCACTTTTTCTATCCTTTTTTTACTTTTGGTCTCACATCTATTGTAACACTACACCGCAGAATAAGCCGCTCAGCGCGCTCCTCTTGACAAACGGTATAAAATGGTGTACAATCATAAAAAATACACCGAAACGGAATCAATCTATGGAATATACCTTTGTTGCCACCTGCCTGTTTGGGCTTGAACACACCTTGGGTGAGGAGATCGACGCGCTGGGGTATCAGCGTGTCACGACCATCGACGGTCGCGTAATCTTCAAGGGCGAGCTTGCCGCCGCCGCGCGCTGTAATCTCTGGCTTCGTTCGGCAGAACGCCTGTATCTTTTGCTCGGCGAATGCTATGCCGACAGCTTTGACGCGCTCTTTGAGGGCACACGCCGCCTGCCGTGGGAGGATTTCATCGGCAAGACCGACCGCTTCCCCGTTACGGGACACGCCATCAAAAGCCGCCTTTACTCCATTCCCGACTGCCAATCGATCGTCAAAAAGGCAGTCGTCGAACGCCTGCGCGCCAAATACGGCATTTCGTGGTTTGCCGAAGAGGGCGCGACCTATGCCATTGAATTTTTCATTCTCAATGACCGCGCCGCCTTGATGATCGATCTTTCCGGTACAGCCTTGCATAAGCGCGGCTATCGCCCGATCGCCAATGCCGCACCCCTCCGAGAGACCCTTGCCGCCGCCCTTGTCAAGCTTGCCCGTCCGCGTGAGGATGTCCTGTTCTGGGACCCGATGTGCGGAAGCGGCACGATTGCCATCGAAGCCGCTATGCAAATGGCAAATATCGCCCCCGGCAGTCGCCGCTCCTTTGTTGCCGAAACCTTCCCGCAGATCTCCGCCGCCATCTGGAAGGAGGCACGCGAGGAAGCCGCTTCTCTTGTCAAGCGCGACACCCAATTTGAAGCTTATGCCTCGGACATCGACCCGCAAGCCCTTGCCATCTGCAAGGAAAACTGCACCCGTGCAGGCGTTTCGGGCATCGTCAAGGCATTTCAGCGAAACGCCTTGGAGATCAAGACGGGAGGCAGACGGGGCACGATCGTCACCAATCCCCCCTACGGCGAACGCCTGCTGACACCCGAGGAGACCGAAACGCTCTACCGCAATATGGGAAAGCATTTTGCCACCCTCGACAGCTGGCAGATCTATATCCTTACCTCACACGAGGGCTTCGAAAAGCTGTATCAGCGCCGCGCCGATAAGGTGAGAAAGCTGTACAACGGCATGATCCCCTGCTATTACTATCAGTTCTTCAAAAAGCCCGATCAAGCCAAGCCCTTCGAGAAAAAGCCCTACTCCCCCCGTCCCAACAAACCCAAAAGCGAAAAAGACAAGTGGAAGAAATCATAGCCGCCCATAAACCATAAGCCGTGGCATTCTCAGGATGGAGTCCTGAAAATGCCACGGCTTTATGAATAGAAAGTAGATAAACAAACACGCCGAAAAACAAAAATGCGACGTTGTCAAACTCTTGCAGGAAGTGTGAGCGTTTGACAACGGCTGATTTGCGATAAAGGGTTTGTTTTTCTTGGAAAACTTTTTGAAAAAAGTTTTCCAAACCTTTCCAAAACTTTTGAAATGGGTGACAGAGATATTGTTCTGCAAAAACTTTTGAAATGGGTGACAGAGATAATGTCTCAGCGAGAGGATTTATAACTGCGGAGGGATCATTCCGCGGTTTTGGCGAGCAGCTTGATCTCGCTGAGGGCGATCGGGGTATCGCTTTCCAGTGTGATCGTCACCGAATAGACCTTGACTGCCTGATTGAGTTCAAGGATCGCACAGCTGCCGGCATAGACTGCTTCTTTTCCTGCATCATATGAATCGCTCAGCACCTTGACATCCTTGAAACTGTAATGCGTACCGATCTTCACTTCACTGACCGTCTGAAAGGCGCTTGCATAGTCCGCGCTGTTATAGAGCATCACACCAACGATATCCGTCGGTTGGCTGAAGGTGAAGGTCAGCGTCGTTTTGCCGCTCTGCATCGTTGCTTCCAGTTCTTGATACACACGGCTGGCGTTGATTTGTCCGTCTGTCAGATAGCCTTCACCTGCAAGCGTGCCCGAAACCGTAAGGGTGGCATCGGCGGCAACATTGTGAACCCCCGTGATCGCCGCTGGCAGATTCTGTGCCGTTACCGTCGGGCCGTTGATGTAAAGCGTACCGTCCTCACGGAAGCCCACCGAATCGATCGTGAAATGGCGGAATCCGTCCTTTTCGGGCATCAGCGTGTGATAGACGACATACAGTTCATCCTCCACCGTCAGAAACATCGCGTGACCCGTGCCGTCAAAATAGTCCCAATTGCTGTCTTCCTTGGGATCAATGCCCATAATGGGCAGATTGGTATCCTTGATATACGTACCAAGCGGCTCATCGGAGGTTGCATAACCGACCGCATAATACTTCGAACCGAAATAATTGGCACTGTAGGTCAGATAATACTTGCCGTCGTGCTTCAGCACAAACGGACCTTCGTTCCACATACCCTGCTGGGTCTCCCAACGCTGGGTATAAACGCCCTTTTCCTTCAAGGTCGATCTGCCGACCTCGGTCAATTTGACGGGCGTTGCCCCTGCCTTGACGGTATAGGGATTTTCCAGTTCAATGCCCCAGAGTGTCGAGCGGACCGTGGTATTATTCCCGCCCGAAGAGCTGTTATCCCCAATCTGGTCACGCACAAAGAAATAGTACATTCTGCCATCGTCGTCAATAAAGAGCGAGCCGTCGATGGTGGGAAAATTACTGCCGAAATCAAACACAGGCTTTTTTCCGTCAACACCCTCGGCAACCTGATTCGTGAACGGGCCGAGCGGCGAATCCGACACGGCAACACTGCCGTGAAGCACACCGTTGCCACCGGTTGCCGCCGTATAGTACATATAATATTTGTCCCCGATCTTATAAACCTCGGGCGCCCAGAGACGGCTGGTGCACCAATCGCCCCGCGCGGGTACAAAGCAAGCACCTGCATCCTCCCACGTAATGAGGTCACGGGAGGTATACACCTCAAATTCCTCGACGATCGAACCGGGCTTGACATATTTTCTCGTCGTGCCGTACAGATAAAATACGCCGTCTTCATAGTAAAGATAAGGGTCGCCCACAAACGGGCCTTCCTTATACAGGCGGTTGTGATAAAAGAGCGACGATGTCAGTGCTTCCGAGCTGTTTTGGTAGTTCGTCCCCTTGACGGTCTCGTCAAAGATCTCGACAAACGGGCCTTCCGTCGTACTTTCTGCCGTACTCGAAGTGCTGTCGGTCACAATCGGGGTGGTGTCCACGCCCTCTGCGGTCGTGTGTGCCGTCGTATCGACGGTATCGCCGCAAGAAACGGCAAACAGCATAAGCACCGTGAGAAGAACAAGGGCAAGGGTGAGCTTCAGGGTGTGTTTCATATCCATATCCTTTCTTTTGATCTTTTTGTCTTACGAAAGCGCGAGGGTCACAAGGCGGTCGATCAATTCAGGATACGAAATACCTGACGCTTCCATCATTTTCGGGTACATACTGATTGAAGTAAATCCGGGCATCGTGTTGATCTCGTTGAAAACGACGCGTTCGCCATCCACAAAGAAATCCACACGGGCAAGACCGCGGCAACCGAGCGCACGGTAGATCTTTTTGGCATAGCTTTGCACCTTCGCTGTCGCCGTAGCCGAGATCCGCGCAGGGATATGATAGGTTGCCGTATCGGTATAATACTTGGTTTCATAATCGTAAAATTCGCTGTTCGGGGCAATTTCTCCCGGCGTGGCGACAAACAGCTCCTCGTTGCCGAGGATCGCCACCTCCACCTCCGCGCCGCGGATATATTCCTCGATCAGCACACGGCGGTCGGACTTTAGTGCCTTATGCAAGGCTGGGAGCAATTCCGCAGGCGTATTCACACGGCTGACACCGCAGGATGAGCCTGATGCCGAGGGCTTGACGAAGACGGGATAGCCCAAGACCTCGCTTGCCGCCGTCAGGCGTTCGGGCATTGCCTCGATATCACGCTTTTCCACCGCCATTGCCGCCGCTTGGGGAATGCCGTGGTTTTTCAGGATCATTTTGGTGGTTGCCTTATCCATACACACCGCCGAGGACAAGCAGTCACACCCGACATACTTCACGCCGTACAGCGACAAAAGTCCCTGCAGTGTGCCATCCTCCGCATTTTTTCCGTGCATGATCGGGAAAACCGCATCAAACGAAAGCGATAAGCCTGCATCCTCAGCCACCTTCAGAACTGCCCCCGATACAGAGGGCTGTAAAAACACCTCTTTGGTGGCATAGAGTTGCCATTCCTCCTTGGTCAGGTGATCGACATCGCCTTCATACAGAAGCCAGCGCCCCTCTTTGGTGATGCCCACCGCCACGATCGCATATTTGTCTCTGTCTATCACCGAAAGCACCGACCGCGCACTGGTCAATGAAACCTCGTGCTCCTCCGATACACCGCCAAACAGACAAAGAACCGTTACTTTATTCACATTAACACCTCATTTATGCATCATTTCACAGTCAGTATATGAAAAGACCGCGTCACTTACGCACCTTTTCAAGAAAATAAACCATCGAATCCGACAGTGCCTGCCAGCTGGCATCGATGATATCGGGGGAAACCCCCACCGTGCGCCACAAAAGCGTGCCGTCTGTCGTGCTGACACGTACCAGAACCTTTGACGCCGTGTTACTGCCCGAATCGAGCACGCGCACCTTATAGTCGCAAAGGCGGATCGAGGCAATCTCGGGATAAAAGCGTAAAAGCGCCTTTCTGAGTGCTAAGTCGAGTGCGTTCACAGGGCCGTCGCCCTCAGCGGCGGTGATCTCCTCCGTGCCGTTGACCGCGATCTTGATCTGTGCCGAGCAAAGCGGTTCTGTCTCGTTTCGGCTTTCCGAAATCAGCACACGAAAATTTTCAAGGCGGAAGAAGCGGTTGACGCTCTCACCGGTTGCCACCTCGCGCAGACGAAGCTCCAAAGAGCCCTCGGCATCCTCAAAGCGGTAGCCTGCCGCCTCCAGCGATTTCACGCGCTCGACTGCCTTCGGTACTAAGGGGGAATCCTTGGAAAGCGTGGGCATAAACCCAAGCATTTTGGCGTGGATCGCGCTTCTGCCCGACAGCGAGGTCACCAGAATATTGCGCTCGTTGCCTACCAGCGCGGGATCGATATGCTCAAACGAAGCAGGATCTTTATACACCGCATCCACGTGCATACCTGCTTTATGCGTAAACGCCGAGCCGCCGACAAAGGGCTCGCTTTCATTGAAGGAGCGGTTGGCGATCTCGTTCACATAACGCGCCACTGAGGTCAGGTGTCTCAGCTTGTCTTCGGGAATGAGCTGATACCCCATTTTGAGCTGAAGCAGGGGGATCACCGTCGAAAGATTGGCATTGCCGCAACGCTCGCCGATGCCCGATACCGTCACCTGCACCTGATTTGCCCCCGCAAGAACACCCGAGAGCGTGCAGGCAACCGCCATACCGAGATCGTTATGCGTATGAATGCCGATCGATGCCTCGGGGAACTCCGCCTTGACACGCTCGGTCACCATACCGATGATGTCGGGCAGCATATCGCCGTTGGTATCGCACAGAACGATCGTGTCCGCCCCCGCCTCCAGTGCCGTCCGCAAGACCGACAGCGCATAGGGCGCGTTGTCCGCATAACCGTTGAAGAAATGCTCGGCATCAAAGAATACCGCTTTGCCGTGCGCTTTGAGATAGGCAATGCTGTCGCGGATCATCATAAGATTTTCTTCCGGCGTGGTTCTCAGGATATCGCGTACGTGTACGAGATGCGCCTTGCCGAACACCGAAACCGCCAAAAGCGGGCATTCTGCTACACGGACAAGCGCCTCGTTTTCCTCGCATCTGGTATGGGGATAGCGCGTAGCACCGAATGCCACAGGAACAGCGTGCGTCAAGGAGAGCTTTGCGACAGAGTCAAACAGATGTCTGTCCTCGGAAAGTGCAAAATTGCCGATCTCGATGAAATCCACGCCCAGCGCATCCAGCGCTTTGATAATATGTAATTTATCACTTTCGGTAAAGGAAATGCCATAACCTTGCGCACCGTCGCGCAGTGTGGTATCAAAAACCTGAATTTTCATAAGGTCTTCCTTTCACGGATGGGTTTTCTATGGGATATAACAGTGCCACACGGTCGTTTTTGCCGTAATCCTTGAAGATTTCGACCGAATAGCCAAGTTCTATTGCCAAATTTCGCATTGCTTCTCCCTGATCAAAACCGATTTCAAACAAAAAGCCGCCACCGGGGGAGAGATTATTTCGCAGTGTGACAAGAAGTGAGCGATAAAAATCAAGACCGTCCTTGCCGCCGTCCAGTGCCATCTGCGGCTCATAGGCAAGCGACGGATAGCGGGCAATGTCCTCTGTCGGTATATACGGGGGATTCGATAGAATGAACTCCACCGTTTTGTCTTGTAAGGGTGCTTGCCGCATATCGCCGAGCGTAAAGGTCACGCGGTCAAGAAGTCCAAGCGTTTCGGCATTGCGCCTTGCCACGCCAAGTGCCTCGGGCGAAAGATCCACAGCGATCGCGCGCGTATCCGGTCGGTGACAAAGCACCGTCAGGGCAATGCAGCCGCTTCCCGTGCCGAGATCGGCGAACACTGCTCCTTTCGGCAAAAGGGCAATTGCCTTTTCGCACAGCCGCTCGGTATCGGGGCGCGGGATCAGCACCGCTTCGTCGACATAAAAGCTGTGATCGTAAAAAAACGCCTCGTTTGTGAGATACGCGATCGGCTTACCGTGGGCGATTGCTTCTTCGGCATCGAGAATTGCCTGCTTCAAAAGTTCCCCCGTCAGTCCTGCTTTGGCAAAATGCGCCTCTAAAAGCTCGCGCTCGTGATCGTCGGTTGTAAAAAATGCCATCAGTTTGCGCTCTCACTTTCTGCCAGATTGATCAGGCGAAGTCCTTTTTTCTTGGCGTACTTCACGGTCGATGCCGTGCCGCCGCTTTCGCGTGTCATATAGGCAACAAGAACCTCGGCGTGATCCACCATATAGCGGTTTCTCAGCATCATACAAAAGCGCGTGTAATGCTCGCAAAGGATCACCTTCTCATCCGCACGGGCAAGAATGCTCTGATACCGTGCCCGATCGCTTTCGCTCCAGCGTGCGCTTTGCTCAGGACAAGGGATCGCCAGCACCAGCCGAAGCGCGGGATACTGCGTTTTCATCGTCAGAACCGTCAAGGCGGCTACGGTATCAAAGCCGAGCGCCCCTCCGCAGTAAAAGGTAGTAATGCCTTCGCGATAGAGCGCCTCCACCGTTGGAACTAAAACCTCGGCAAGCGAAAGCTTCTCTTCTTGCGAAAGGTCGCGGTGACCGGTAAAGGCGGCGGCGCGAATGGGCGTATCTTTCATCGTCATTCCCTCCGTTTCAGGTAAGATTTTGGTGAAAAGAGCCAAGAAAGGCATCCAGTGCCTCCTTCAGGGGGCGGTGCGCCGCATCACAAAGCATAGCATCCGCTTCGATCAGTGCCGCGGCTTCGGCAAAGGCTGTTTCAAACATCGCGCGGTCCTCGCACTGCGAGGCAATACGGAAGCGCACCTCGCCGCTCTGCCGTGTCGCATCACTGCCCGACAGAAAATCGCCCGGCCCGCGCTGAACCAGATCGAATTCAGCGATCTCATAGCCGTTATTCGTGGCGCACAGCGCGCGCAAACGGCGAAGCGATTCCTCGTTTTCGCTGGAACTCATTAAAATACACCAGGATTTATGCTGTCCTCTGCCCACGCGTCCGCGAAGCTGATGCAGCTGAGACAGCCCGAAGCGATCGGCATTTTCGATCACCATCAAGGTCGCGTTGGGAATATTGACACCCACTTCAATGACCGTGGTCGAAACAAGAACCGAGATCTCACCCCGTTCGAAGGCAGCCATCACGGAATCCTTTTCCTTGGAGGACATTCTGCCGTGCAAACAGCCCACCCTGACATCGGGCATTGCGGCTGAAAGCTCCTCGCTGTACGCCACCGCGTAGCGAAGGGGCAGTGCTTCGATCGCTTTGCCGCAAAGATCCACAAGGGCAGCTCCCTTTTCGTCGTCATCCTCGTCAAGCTCCTCGATCGCGGGGCATACGATATATACCTGCCGCCCTTCCTCGGCTTGCTTTTTGATAAAGCCGTTCAGGCGCAGGCGATAGCTTTCATCACAAAGAAAGGTCGAAACCTTTTTTCTGCCGGGCGGCATCGTATCGATCGTCGAAACCGCCATATCCCCATACATCGCAAGCGCTAAGGTGCGCGGAATGGGGGTGGCACTCATCACCAGCGTATGCAGAGCAAGCTCCCCTGCCCCCTTTTCGGCAAGGGCGGCACGCTGTCACACCCCGAAACGGTGCTGTTCATCGGTGATCATCACGGCAGGTCGGCAAAATCCGACACCGTTTGACAAAAGCGCGTGTGTGCCGATCACAAAATCGATCTCCCCGCGCTTCAATGCCTCGTGAAGCTTTTTCTTCTCGGCAGCCTTCGTTGCCCCAATGAGCAGTGCCGTCTTTTTTCCGAGGGAGGCAAACAGGGGGGCAAGCTCGGCATAGTGCTGACGGGCAAGGATCTCGGTAGGTGCCATCATTGCCGCCTGATACCCGCCTGCCACCGCAAGATAGGCGGCAAAGGCGGCGATCACGGTCTTACCGCTGCCCACATCGCCGCTGACAAGGCGGTGCATCGCACAGCCCGAGGCAAGATCGCGTCGGATCTCCCCGATCACACGGGATTGCGCGGGGGTCAGGGTAAAGGGCAGCTTTTCTAAAAACGCATCCACCGCAGTGTCACTGACGCGAATGGGGTAGCCGGGGATCCCCTCTCGCTCCCGTTTTCCCTGCGCGATCGACAGCGCAAAGAGAAACAGTTCTTCAAAGATAAAATACCGACGCGCCTCGGAAAGAGCGGCGGGATTTTGCGGATTGTGCAGGGTATACAGCGCATCGTGAAGCGAAAGAAGCCCCACGCGCATGCGGATGTCTTCGGGAATCACATCCTCACAAAAGTCGAGTGACGCCAAAGCGATCCCCACCGTCGAGCGCATCATTTTCTGCGAAACACCCGCGCCGAGCGGATATACCGGCACGTAATCGGGAAGACGGCGCACGCCGTCATACGGCTCAAACTGGGGAGACGGAAGCGACCATCTGCCGCGCTGATAGGTCAGCTTGCCCCAAAAACGGTAGGTTGCGCCGAGCGCAAAGGCATCTTTGATATAATTCTGATTGAAAAAGACCACATCGCATTTTCCGGTCTCATCAAACACCTGAAATTTCGTCAGTACCTTGCGGTTGGGAAGCTGTGTCGAGATCGGACGGCTCGCGACGGTCAAGAGCATCGCGCAGGGCTCGGGGGTCATCCCTGCCTCGGCAAGGGTACGAAGATCGCCGCGATTCTGATACGCGCGCGGAATGCGCCTGAGGAGATCGCCCACCGTCAGGATTCCAAGCTTCTGAAACAGCTCGCCCTTTTTCGGTCCAATCCCCGCAAGAGCCGTCACAGGACTTGCAAGACTGATCATACCGTCACCTCCCACCGTTCTTTCTATCCATAATACTCCATAATAAGCATAGCACACCCACGCCGTTTTGTCAAGAAGCCCCTTCAAAAAAGCACCCTTTCCCATAAAAGAGAAAATGACTGTGCCGCAAGAGGGCACAGTCATTGCATTGGAGAAAAGACCGAATCCGATTCCATCGCTGAAAGCGCCGATCGGTTTAGGGATTCATTTTGATTCAGGATACCGTGTATTCTGCCGTGCCAATCGTCGTGCCGCTCGGTGCGCCCGTGATCACAAGACCGAAGATCACATAACCCTCCTCGGCGGCGTATACATCAAGATTGCCGTTGACAGAAGCGCTCACTTGATAATACACCGTTGCAATATTCTCGGCGCTAAGCGTTTTTTCACTGCCATCCTCGCCCGAGATCGCCGTCAGTGTCACCGTGATGGCGTCAGCCGTCGTAAGCGCTTCCTCGGGAATCACGAAAAGCACACGGAGATCGATCTTTGCGGCATCGTCGGCATTGATTCTCGTCTGATAGTACGAGCCCTCCGCGAGCGTTCTCACGGTCTCGGTAAAGGTCAATTCGGATTCGTCAACCGGAGCGGTCAATTCAATATAGTCACTGGTAAAGCCCGATTTTGAAAGATCGCCGTCCTCACGGATGCCTACCATACGGAAGGAAACGGTATTCTCGCCCGCTTCCAGCGTTGCGTTGCCGAGCGTGATCACACGAAGTGCGTTCTCGCCATTCACTGCACCTGCCACGGTCGCACCCGCCATTTGCGAGATCTCACCGCCAACAGGGGCGCCGTTCACGAGCACCTGCACAGTCGAATAGCTTTCGTTGTGCGATCGGAACGCCCACACAATGCCGTATTCACCCGCTTTTTCCACATTCAGCGTAAAATCGACCGTACCGCCGATACCGCCCGAACGGAAATAGGTGAGAGCACCCGATGTGCCCGCAGGTGCGCCCGAAAGTCCAAGACTCCACGCCCACGCGCTTTCCTTGTTCACATTCGTCGTCTTGCCCGAGGCATCGGTGACGGTGAAGGGAGTGGTTTCGGATTCATAACGGATGTTGCCGCTCTCCTCGACTTCAGGCGTGAGACTGAAATAGTCAACCGTCAGAGCGGATTTGTCGTTGCTGGCAGCACCCTGCTCCACGATCTTGAAGGAAACGGTATTCTCACCCGCGAGGAAAGCGACAGCGCCAAGGTCTACCGTGCGGATAATATTCTGCTGATTGACGATACCGCCCACGGTGTCACCCGCCTTTTGCGAAACGGGTTCTCCCACCTCAGTGCCGTTGACAAGCACCTGAACGGTGGAAAAGCTGGTATCGTTGGGTCTGAATGCCCATACAAGGCTGTAGCTTGCCGCCTTGTCAAGCGTTACCTTGAAATCCACCGTGCCGCCCACGCCGCCCGAGCGGAAATAGGTCAATTTGCCCGAGGGCTTCGATTCGGTGATTCCGAGATTCAAGGACCACGCCCATTTGCTTTCCTTACTCACCGTCGCGGTCTTGCCCTCCGAGTCCGTGACCGAAAAGGGGGTGGATTCGCCCTCAAACACAAGCACGTCTGCACCTTCAGCAAACGCAGTCAGGGCAAAACAGCCGATGAGAAGCGATAGCGCGATGAAAACCGATAAAATTTTCTGTAATGTCATAGAGATTCTCCTTTTTATTTATTGGGTCTTACGACCTTTTTTTCTTCCAAAGAACCAAAACCACGCCGCCTCCGATAAGAAGCACCGCTACCGTCACGGTGACAATGATGCCAACGCTTCCTGCCTTGGTATCACCCT
>JAFTKF010000005.1 GCA_017453405.1 Clostridia bacterium | reverse complement strand
TTTGCTCTCGTTGCCTGCGGCAGAGAGGTATTTGCCACTTTCTGCATTTTTGATATAGAAGCCTTCGCCACTCTTTTCCAAAGTCCAGGTCTGCTTTGTGCCTTCGGATGCGGCTTCACGGTTGACATTGTCGCCCGTCGTCGCCGTCAGAAGCGCGCTGTCGGCTCTGCAGATGATACGGTATTCGGTATTTTCCGAAAGCGTGGGAGGCGCTTCGCTGAGAAGCCACGTGGCATACAGCGATTCCTTCGTCCACGTAGAGCCTGCCGAAGCATAGTCGGTCATTCGGATGGTCGAGCCGTCCTCGGTTTCCACCAAAAACTCCATATGATTGCGGAAGCTTTGGGTTTCGGAAAGGATGACATTGGCACAGCCCTTTTCATCGATCTTGATGCCGGAGCCGTCCAGAATATAGCCATCGTTAAAGCGGGCATCTCTTGCCAGCGTGATCGGACCGCGTACCAGTGCAATATATTCACCGGCGTCGGTAGCCGTACCGTCGGCGCATTCCACCACGTAGGTGTTCATATCCATCACAAGCTCCACAGTGTCACCGTTTTTCCAGCTGCGCTCGATGGCGAGATACTCACCCGAGACGACATTTTGTACCGTCACGCCGTTCACCTTCACCACCGTTGTTTTGCTGTAGGAAGGAATCCTGAGCATAACGGTAAAGGTTTCGGCACTTTCCAGAGAAAGCGTAATGGCAATATCCCCTTTGATGGGGTACTCGGTATCAAACCGAAGCGTTACTTTTTTACCCGAAGGTGTGTTTGCCTTGATGACAGCCTCGTTATAGAGATTTACCACGGGTCCCAAAGGGCCGTTCATAACCGACAGGAAGGGAATCATCGAAAGTCCGGTAAGTCCGTTGGCGTTGCAACAGCTGTCCACGCCGTGGATGTGTCCGGGGAAGTCATTGTTACGCGTGCCGTAAAGCGGGCTGAAATAGTCCCAGCAGAGCGAAGCACAAGCGCCTTCCACCTCGGCATCCTCACCCTGCATAGCGCCGAGAAGTGCGTTATACAGACTTTTTTCAAGCTCATCCATCAGTTTGGAATCTTCCGTAAAGGCAAGCACCTTTTCCAGAAGCTGCATCCACGCCGCTGTTGTACAGGTTTCCTGCATCTGCACAAGCGAGGGATTGGCTTGCTGTACGGCAGTATTGTTCCACCATTCGGGAGACCAGTTCATAGGAGGACCTGATGCGCCGCCCGAGCCGACGACGGTCACTTCGTCACGGATAATGGCGTTGACATAATTCACAAGTGCGATCAGCCACTTTTCTTCTCCCGTGACGGAGTAATACTCCGCAAGTCCTGCGAAGCAGGAGCTCATAGCATAGCCGTGAGGAGAGGTCGTGTACTGATAGGGAGACAGCGTACCCTCGTACGCCGCTTCAAAAATGTTGCCGCGGGTGTAGCCGCCGCTTTCTACAATATACGTAGCAAAATCAAGATACCGTTGGTAGCCTGTCATCTTGTAAAGCTTGACAAAAGGCTCAAGGATCGAGGTGGCGCTGAGTCCTTCAAGCTCGCCTGCAAGAATCGAGATCTGATCGGCTTCAGGACCGATCTTTGTCAGAATATAGTCGGCGTGGATCGACAGACAGCGAAGCACATATGCCTTCATATCTTCATCTTTGCAGATGTCGTAATAATACTGAAGACCGAGCATGGTGTATTTTCGACACCAGATATCGTGAACCACAAATTCACCGTCGATGGGATAGCCCGAAATACGCCCGTTTTCCTCTTGCGTGGACAGAAGATCCATAACGGCGGCGGTCAATTCCTCGTACAGTGCCTCGTCACCGGTATAGTTATAATACCAAGTCGCGCCGCGCATCAGCTTGCCGAAAAATTCGGTCTTCCATTGTTGCCAGCCGGTACTTGCGTTATCGGTCTGGTAGCGGAACTGATTGACTAACATTTTCCAGTCGATCGCAAGCACCTGCTCCTGATAAATGAAATCAAGTGCCTCGCCCACATAACCGCCGATCTTAGCGTCACCTGCCGCGATACGGGTATAGAGGTAAGGCTTTAAAACCTCTGCGGGGGTTATGTCGTAAAGCGGGTAGCCGGGAAGGGGCTGTACATCGTTCTTGTCGGCTTCAACGGTTTCTTTTTCGAAGTACCAGAGCTGAGAATCGTCGTCCGTCAGGGGTGCTGCCGTAAGATCGGTTTTATCTTCATACACGGGGTTTTTAAATTCGGTTGCCGTCAAATACTGCGAAACAGGCCCTCTTGCCACCGAGTCACGGCTCAGAATACGGTAGTAGCCATCCTCGGCTTCCTGAATATACCAACGTTCCTCAATGTAACCGGGGCTGTAGGTAAAGGTGATCACGCAGTTGGCATTGGCAATACGGGTATCCGAGCGTGCGGTACGGTGCAATGCCTTGCCGGTGGAAAGACTGATCAGAAATTCAAATCGGTCCACACCTTCCGAAGCGCTTGAAATGGTGAAAAGCTGCGTGTCACTGCTGCGCTTTTCATCCAGGACGATCCTGCGCGTGTCATACGGCGGGTCAAAGGTCGTATCTTCGGTTTCGGTTAAATAGGTTTGGGTTTTCTTGTTCTTCAAGCGGTAGTATTCCCCGGCTTGAGGAGCAGAGGTTGCGGATGCCGCCGATGCGCTGAGGGCAAAAGACGGAGCGCATAGCGAAAGCATCGTGGTGAGCAGTAAAAGAATCGCCAAAATGTTACGTGTGAGTTTCAAAGCGACCCCTCCTTTCCTTACTTCGCTTTCAGTATAGCATTGGATCACGGCTACGGTAAAGAGAAATAATGATCTTTTTGTTGGAATATTTGACAAGAAACACTGTAAACATCAAGTGTTCTTTATGGATTTTCTCCAAAACTTTGTCAAAAAGTCCTTGTGTTCTGCCAAGCAGTCACTTTTTTTGAAGCGATATCTATGCTACAATAAAGCTGTAGGGGAATCTTCCCGAAAATTAGATATCATTTTAACAGACAGTTAGGAAAGGATGCTTATGATGAAACCCTATGGATTAAAAGTTATTTCCCTCCTTTTATTGGTATGCATTGTGTCGACATATTTACCGGTCTTCGCTCAGACTGCCGACACCGCAACCAAAAGCTATGAAAAAGTAGAGGTGTGGGAACGCACCGACATCGTTCTTGCGAGCGAGGTTGGGTATTCCGATCCTTACCGGGATGTGGAGATCTCGGCAACCTTCACACACACCGACGGAACTGCCATTGACCTTTACGGATTCTGGAACGGCGGCAATGAATGGCGCGTCCGTTTTGCTCCCACCAAGGTGGGCGTGTGGTCTTACGAGATCACCTGCTCTAATGCGGATGATGAAGGTCTTAACCAAAGCGGCAAGCTGTTGGCGATTGACAATACGGGCGACACGCCTCTTGATGCTCACGGCTTTGTGACGATCTCTGAAAACGGCAGATATTTCACCTATGCCGACGGTACGCCCTTCTATTGGTTGGGGGATACGCAAAGACAGGCGCTCTCCTATGTGTCGACGACAGCGTGCAATTATCCCGACTGTTCTTGCGGCAACCAGTTCCTGCACGAAGTGAATGACCGCGTTGCCAAGGGCTTCACGGTTTACCAGACCTATATCGATCTTTCCGAAAAGGATGGCGGCGGACAGAGTGACGCTCTTGCCGATCTTTCGATCTGGTCGAGTGAGTATGATGCGATCAATCCTTCGGTCTTTTCGACAAGGCTTGACTATATGTTTGATGTGCTTGCCGAACGCGGTATGACGGTCGTTCTCGGTGTCGGCAACTATTGGCAGAATACCGAGCTGATCGGGGAAGAGGATTTCGCCCGTATCGCGCGCTACATTACCGCGCGCTACGCCGCCTACCCTGTGATCTGGGTTACCGGTCATATGGCAGATGCCGATCAACAGGAAACGATTTTCGGCATTTCTGCAGATGTTGTAGCGGCAGGCGATGGCTATCACCATCCCCAGAGTGCGCATCAGGACATCGTGGATGCTTCGAACGCTTATATTGAAACGCTCGACAACAAAGCGTGGCATGATTTCTATACCTTGCAGTCCGGTCATAACACAACCGTATCCAAGGCATATTACGAATCCTATTGGAACAACAGCCGCCTTGCTTCTCCGAAGCCTTATATTGAAACCGAAGCGAATTATGAGGATGTCAATATCGGAAGCTTTTCGCGCTATGCATCTGCGCGCATTGCCGCGTGGAGAGCAAACCTTCTGGGTAGCTACGGTTACACCTATGGCGTGGCAGGCATCTGGGCGAACAACTACGCCACCGACAGCAATACCGGTTGGTATCCAACCTATCATTACGAGCCGTGGTATATGGGACTGAACAAGCCCGCATCCTTTGAAA
>JAFTKF010000082.1 GCA_017453405.1 Clostridia bacterium | reverse complement strand
CGAAGATACACCAAGAATTTCCGCAATCTTTTCTTGCGTGATTCCTTTCTCTTTTCGTAAGCGTTTAAAATTCTCTGCAAAATTTAAATTCATTTGATCAACCTCTTTCAGCAAAATGAAGTAGCGCTTCTTCTTGCCTCTATTATAACACGCCCGACAACTCGGCGCAATATCACGTTTGTTGACAGAGACTATTCAAAATGGTGAATTTTCAGAATGCTTGTAAAAGCGTGCCAAAACTCACTTTGCGTGATTCAAGGGATATTTGTTTTTTAGAAATCTGATCACCTTTGATTTGCTATCTTCATTCTCCCAAAAACCTGCGGATCAAGGTGAGAAAGCGCTCGCCGTAACGCTCGGCTTTGATCCTGCCCACGCCTGAGATCGTGAAAAACGCCGTCATATCGGTGGGGCGCTTGGTTGCCATCTCGATGAGCGAGGCGTTGGAAAACACGACATACGCAGGCACACGCTCCTCGGTGGCGATCTCGGTGCGAAGCGACACAAGCTTTTTGTAAAGCGCCTCGGCATCCTTGCCAAGCGCGTAAGCACCCGTTGCGGCTTCGTGAAAATCCGAAAGCACAAGGGTGTGTTGTGTCTTTTTGATTTTTTCGGGCTTCGGTGTCTTTTTACGGCAAAACATCGTCACCGTCTCGCCACGAAACAGCACCGCATCCGCACGGGGTGTCAGATGAAGCGCATGATAGCTTTCGCTCTTTTCCAGATATCCACGGTCCACAAGATACCCGATCGTCGCCGCGATCTCCTGCTGAGAAAGCCCCTTCATGGCACCGTAGGTTTTGATTTCGTGTAAGCCCAGCGAGTAGATGCGCTGATTTTCACTGCCCGCAAGCACCTGAGAGGTCAGCGAGACACCCACGCTGTAATGAAGGCGGTTGGTAATCCGCTTGACACAAGATAAAATTTTCTGCGCGTCTTGTGTGATATCCTTTTCAAAAAAAGATGCCTTACAGTTCGAGCAATTGCCGCACACCTCGGTATGCTCTTGCCCGAAATAGTCAAGAATCGTTCCGCGCAGACATTGGGTCGTTTTGCCGTAGGCGATCATTTTGTCAAGGCGGGAATAGTCAAGGCGCTTTTGCCCTTCCCATTCCTCCTCGTCGATCCCCTCACGCGGCTCGGTGGAATCAATCAACATCTTAGCTGTGTGGATATCCCCCTCGCCAAACAGAAGAATACAGTCGGCAGGCGAGCCGTCTCGCCCCGCGCGCCCCGCCTCCTGATAATACGCCTCCAGACTCATCGGCATATTGTAGTGGATCACAAATGAAACATTGGATTTATCGATTCCCATTCCAAAGGCATTGGTTGCCACCATCACGGACTTTCGATCGTATACAAAGTCCTCTTGATTTTGGCGCCGTTCCTCATCGGGAAGCCCTGCGTGATAGCGCGTTGCACGAATGCCGTTTTGACAGAGAAATTCCGAGATCCTTTCTACATTCGCGCGGGTCATACAGTAAACGATCCCGCTCTTTTCACGCCTTGCGAGGATCAGGGACAAAAGCTCGTTTTTCCGTGAACTTGAACGCTGTACCGCAAACGACAGATTCGGTCTGTCAAAGCCGGTCACAATGCTGTACGGGCTTTGCAGCCGAAGCTTTTTCAGAATATCCTCTCGGACACGCTCGGTTGCGGTTGCGGTAAAGGCGGCAACTCTCGGGCGTCTTGGCAAAGCCGCCACAAAGTCGGCAATTTTCAAATAACTCGGACGGAAATCGTTACCCCATTGCGATATGCAATGCGCTTCATCCACCGCCACAAGGGAGATCGCAAGATCACGGCAAAGCGAAAGAAAATCCGACATTTCCAGTCTTTCGGGCGCGACATACAGAATCTTATATTTCCCACGCCGCAGATTGTCGTAAACGCGAAGCGTCTGCTCATAGGTCAAGGAGCTGTTGAGAAAGGCGGCAGGCACGCTCATTTCCTTCAAAGCCATCACCTGATCCTTCATCAGCGAAATCAGAGGCGAAATCACCACCGTCATGCCGCCAAGGACCAGCGCGGGAATCTGATAGCAAAGGCTCTTGCCGCCACCCGTAGGCATTACGCCGAAGGTATCCCTGCCTGAAAGGATCGCATCAATGATGCCTTCCTGCCCCGCACGAAAGGAGCTATAGCCGAAATGTTGCCTGAGCACGCCGTATTTGTCCATGGATAAGCCCCCTTTACACCAATCTGTCCCTATGTTACCACAAATAAGAAAAAAAGTCAAGAACACGCCCGACGCCTTTGCCGTACCCCGCAGAAAATAGCCATATCCCACAGAAAACGCGTTTAGGTTTTCTCAAAAATTCAGCTCACGGTGCAACTGTATGCCGCGCCCTGAGCCGATTTCTTTATTCAGGATTGTTCTTTGAGATCTTCGTAAAGCGCGGAGCCTTCTTTGAAATACACGACTCGCGATGTGCCATACTGATTGCTGTATGTATAATAAAAGAAATCATCTGCAAAATATATGGGCTTTTCAATCAGCGAAGAAAATGACGCAGCCGAGGTGTGATCGTCCAAATATTCTATATCGAGCGAAAATAACAAAACCGCGCCATCGGAGGTTTCGCGCCAGAGAAAGGTTTCACGTACCGAAATCATCCCTTCATCGCTATCATGAATCTCTCGGTATCCCGTCCCATCCGATTCAAAAACGTAAAAAGTCTCGCCGCTCGTATACTTTTCCCCAAAGTCGATCGACACACCCGACGCCGAACACCCACCAAACGCCGCCACAAGAAGCGCCGTCAAGCACAAAACCGCTACCATACGAATCATATTTTTCATCATAATTCCTCCCAAACATTCAGTGTCTTTATTATTGCATTACATTACTTATGTATGAATCACCGTTTTTTACGAAATACCAATAATGCTGTCACACCAATACTGAAAAAGACCAGACCAAGACAAGGTATCGCAAGCAGTGCTAGATCGGTACTCTTGGAACCTACTTTTTGAGGATCATCCATATCATAGTAAATTTCAATTTCTTCTCCTATCGTCCAAGAAGACGAATACATTTCGGCAACGGTCGTATAGGAACAGCCATCTATTTCATATAGCAAATGCGTTTTGTGATGCGTACGCCATTCACCGCCGGAATATTCCTTATATTCCTCAATATCGGTAATGATAGCGGTTGTTTCCACGATATTATCATATTGAAAAACTTTGGCGCAAATGATCGTGCCAACAACTAAAAAAATCAAGCCAAATATGGCAAATATCAAAAAAACGATCCGCTTCTGACTCACCTGATCACCGCCTGTATTTCAT
>JAFTKF010000081.1 GCA_017453405.1 Clostridia bacterium | reverse complement strand
TCGTACTGGACGGCGACACCGTTGAATCCGTCTCCTTCCTCGGAGGCTGTAACGGCAACCTCAAAGGCATTTCCGCACTTGTCAAGGGAAAAAAGGCAGAGGATGTCATCGCCTCGCTGACCGGCATCAACTGCGGCGGCAAGGGAACCTCCTGCCCCGACCAGCTTGCCAAAGCCCTGACGGAAGCGCTTGCCGAATCATCCGCTTGTTAACCACAGAATAAAAGAATCAATCAATAAGGGAGTGTACTGTATGGATTATCAATTGGAATATCAAAAATGGCTCGCCTCCGATAAGGTCGACGAGGCTACCAAACAAGAGCTTTTGTCTCTTGACGAGGACGAGATCAAATTCCGCTTTATCTCCTACCTTGCCTTTGGCACGGGCGGTCTGCGCGGCACAATGATCGCAGGTACAAACGCGATGAATGTCTACACCGTAGCACACGCCACGCAGGGCTTTGCCAATCTGATCCTCAAAGAGGGTCGCGCCGAGGACGGCGTGGTGATCGCACACGACTGCCGCAACAATTCCACGCTGTTCGCCAAGATCACCGCAGAGGTCTTTGCGGCAAACGGCATCAAGGTCTATTTCTTTGACTCCCTGCGCCCCACACCCGTTTTGTCCTTTGCGATCCGCTATCTTTCGACCGTCGCAGGCGTCAATGTCACCGCTTCCCATAACCCCAAGGAATATAACGGCTATAAGGCATACTGGGAGGACGGCGCTCAGCTCTCGCTGGAGCAGGCAGATCTCGTTTCCTCCTATATCGCCGCCACCGACATTTTTGAAGGTGTCAAGCGCGTGGATTTCGATAACGCGGTTGCCGACGGCAGAATCGAGATCATCGGCACTGTCGTGGACGACGCCTTCGTGCAGAAGGTCATCGGAGAAGCGGTCGATACCGGCGCGATCCCCGCTGTCGCTGACAGCCTGAAGGTGGTCTATACCCCCCTTCACGGTTGCGGACACCGACTTGTTCCCGAGGTACTGCGCCTCGTTGGACTGAAGCATCTCTATACCGTCGGCGCACAAATGGTAATCGACGGCAATTTCCCCACTGTCCAAAGCCCGAATCCCGAATATCCCGAAGCCCTCTCGCTCGGTATCTCGCTGGCACAGAAGGTCGGCTCTGATCTTGTGCTTGCCACCGACCCCGATGCCGACCGTGTCGGTATCGCCGTGCGCGATTCTCAGGGAAGCTTTGTCACGATGACAGGCAATCAGGTGGGCGCTCTGCTGCTTGACTATATCCTGACCGCTTACGAAAACACCAAAACGATGCCCGAGCTTCCCTACGCCGTCAAGACCATCGTCTCGACCGAGCTTGCCGCCAAGATCTGCCGTGCGCACAATGTCACCCTGCACAATGTTCTCACGGGCTTCAAATTCATCGGCGAGGTCATCAAAAACCACGACGATGTCGGAAACGGTCACTATCTCTTCGGCTTTGAAGAATCCTACGGCTATCTCAAGGGTACACACGCAAGAGACAAGGATGCTGTCGTCGCCGCAATGCTGATCGTCGAAATGGCAGCATACTATAAAGCCAAAAATATGACACTGTACGATGCGCTTGTGGCAATGTACAAGACCTACGGCTACTTTATGGAAAAGACGGTCAATGTCACCATGAAGGGACTGGACGGCGCCGCAAGAATGCAGGAGCTGATGAATACCCTGCGCCGGAATCCCCCCACCGATGTGGGCGGCAAAAAGGTGCTCGCCCTGCGCGACTATCTCACGGGTGTGATCACCGATACCGCAAGCGGTGAGAAAAAGCCTACGGGACTTCCCTCTTCCAACGTCCTCTTTTTTGAATGCGAGGGGGATAACAGTCTCGTGGTACGCCCCTCGGGCACGGAGCCGAAGATCAAGTTCTATCTTCTGATCAACGGCACTGACGAGGACACCTGCAAGGCAACGGTCGATGCCTTCGCAAAAACCATTGACACCTGGCTTTAACAGATTGAAAAGAAAGGACTTTCAAGAATGCTGATCGATACCCTGTCGAAATTCCAATCGACCTTTGCCCCCAAAACGCATATCGAGCTGCGTGCCCAGCATAATACCACCGCCGCCGTCTCGCTCTTTTGCGGCAATCAGGTGGGCAACTCGTCAAACAATATCTCGGGCGTTTCGGCACGTGCCTTCAAAAACGGCGTGTGGGGCTTCTCCTCCGCCGCCGATCTCTCGGATGAAGCGGTGAAAAATGTCCTGCGTGCCGCCACCGAAAACGCCATTTTCCTCGACGGCAAGGTGGGAAATGCCCCCGTCCTTCTGCCTGCGATCGAACACGGAAGCTATGTCTCTCCCACCTTCCAAAGCCCCTGCGAGCAGAAGCGGTATACCGAATTCTGCCGCGAGCTTGACAATTATATCGTAACAAAATATCCGAACCTTGCCAGCCGTTTCGTTTCCTCGCGCTATGAGTGTATGGAAAAGCTGCTCGTCACCTCGGACGGCTATTCCTCGCACAGCTATGCCCCCCGCTCGTATATCTACGTTCAGCTTTCAGCAGAAGGCAAGGACGCAAGTCCCATCGAGCTGTTTGAGCCTTACGGCGGTATGGGTGTCTTTGATGAAAATTTCAGCGATCCCGCACTGCTTTTCGAAAAGATCGATGCGCTGTATGAAAAGGTTATGCAAAAGCGCGAGGGCGTTTTCCCCGAAGCAGGCACCAAGACCGTCATTCTCGACGGTATGCTGTCGGGTATGCTGGCGCACGAAGCGGTCGGTCATACGGTGGAAGCAGACCTTGTGCTGGGCGGCTCGGTTGCCGCGCATTCGCTCAATAAGCGTGTGGCATCCGACCTTGTCACACTCGTCGACTTTGCACACACCGCCTTTGGCGAAACAGCCCCTCTGCCGGTATATGTGGACGATGAAGGCACGCCCTGTGAGGATGCCGTCATCATCGATAAGGGTATCCTGACGGGCTATCTCAACAACCGCGAAAGCGCACAGCACTTCGGTATGAAGCCGCAGGGCAATGCACGCGCGTATCTCTTCTCGGATGAACCGCTGATCCGTATGCGCAATACTGCCATTCTCCCCGGCAAGGATTCTCTTGCCGATATGATCGCCTCGGTTGAGGACGGTTATTACCTCATTGACACCAACAACGGTCAGGCAGATACCACGGGCGAGTTTATGTTCGGCGTGTGTTTGGGCTATGAGATCAAAAACGGCAAGCTCGGACGCGCCATTCTCGACACCACCATTTCGGGCGTTGCCTTTGAAATGCTCAAGACTGTCGATATGGTATCCAATGAAATGGTCTGGGCAAGCTCGGGCTACTGC
>JAFTKF010000004.1 GCA_017453405.1 Clostridia bacterium | reverse complement strand
CTCTGCCGCGAATCTCGATCTTGCCGCCCCCCGCTTCGGTATACAAATGATCCTCGTCAGGGTATGCGCCCATATTGTCAAAGACCATCGTAGCACTCACGTATTCGACACGCGAGCGCACGTAATCGCCATTGTCGGTGTTGATGCGAAGGACGGGAAGCACTGCTTCATTAAGCTCCTCATTCGACACCTCGGTATCGGGGGAAAGCTGTTCTTCGGTCATAAACAGCGAAAGGTCAAATTCCCTTGCGCCGGCATCATCAAGCAGCGAAACCGCCAAAAGATTTTCGCCCGCCTTCAGAGAGTTTTTCAAAGAAACCACGATAGTTTCATAGCCTGTGCTCCAGCGCTCATTCTGATAAATACGCGTGCCGTTCAGATACACCGTAACATTGTTATCGTAAAACATTTCAAGATAATAAGAATGGGAAAGCGCCTCGGTCAGATCCTCAACTGCGAAGCTTGTCACAAGGAAAATCCCGTGATACTCGTCCTGCCAGCCCGAAAGAGCGGCATTTTTGTTTTGAATACGGTCGCCAAACGGGCCCTTCCCTGTTTTCCACGAAGAGCGATTAAAGTCCTCACTCTTCCACAAGGGGTCCATTGCCGCAAAGCCCTCGGTGGTTACGGTTGTATACTGCCACAGTGTTTGCGAAGCTGTCACGAGCGGAATATCCTTCCCCGTCGGACTTTCCTCCTCGGTCACGGGCGGCTTGATCTCCTCACCCGAGGACACCGCAAGATCGACCGTAAGATCAAATTCCCGCCCACCGACATCGTCAAGGAGCGAAACAGCAAGTGTATTCTCTCCCACCTTCAGATGCTCTGCGGAAAAGGCAAACGACTCTACCTCATCATTCCAGCCGTTTTCGGCAAAGATAAGATTGCCGTTGAGATAGATCTTCGCGGTGTTATCGTAAAACATATTGAAAGTAAGAACGGCATTCTCGGGAATTGCGGCAACGGTAAAGGTCGTGATAAGATAAATACCGTGCATATCGCCCTGCCAGCCCGCATCTGTGCCGCCCGGCAAGCGGTCACCAAAGGGAGAAACACCTTTCTTCCAGCCCGAAGGGTCATAGCCGACCTTGTTCCAATCGGCATCGATCTTTTCAAAATTCTCGGTATTTGTCACCTGATAATACCATATGGTTTTGCCCGATTCCACAAGACGCACGCGATCCTCCTCGGCAAATACCGCAGGAAGCGTGCCGACGATCACAATACAAATCGCCGCCAAAAGTAAGCAAAGGGATTTCTTCATCATTCTTAGAATCCTTTCTGTACGGTCTTCATACGCAGTCGCTTGCCGCTATCCGTCTTCTTTCTTTTGATTATAGCAAAAAAATGTTAAAAAATCAAGACTTTTCAAAATCCTCTGTCACTTTCTGTACCGCAAACCATAAAAAAACGCCGTTTTCAAACGCTGTCGGAACATACGAGCGTTTGAAAACGGCTGCTTGGGATAATGGGTGTTGCTGTGACAGTGAGCTTATTCCGTACGAAAGATCCGCTTTACCGCCATCTGCATACCCCGACGAAGCGGGGGCAAGAGCACCAGTACCACGACAAAATTTCCTGCCGCGTGGATCGCATTGAAGGGAATGTCATTCGCAATATACACGAGTAAGGCATCCGGGTTGTTCGCCATATTGTATACGAAATAATTCACAGGCAAAAACAAAAAGCCGAACACAAAACCGTATATCGCGGCAAAGACTGCACAGAACACGCGATGCTTGTGCCTGCGGAATGCCATTGTCAGAACGACAAGCAAGGGCCACGCGTAAAGATACGGGATCCACCATGTCGAAAAGCCGAAGATCAGCCCCTCCAGCAAAACGTAGATCGCCGTCGTCGCCATCGCACGCCAGCCAAAGACCAGCGTACAAAGGATCAGCATCAGCGTTACCGGTTCAATATTGGGTAGCGATGCCATCGCCACCTTCAGGGCAAAGGTCAGTGCGCCAAGAATCGCACAGAGGATCAGCGAAAACAATCGGAAATGGGCGGTTTTCCGATAGCCCGCAGACGAAAGCTCCTGCATATCAGTACCCGATCGTATAGGTGATCTCGTAGGTATCGCCATCCGCGATCGTGGTAGCTTCCGCGCCGGTCATCATCATTTCGCCGCCTTTGGTAAAGCACCACCAACCCTGATCGACATTCCAATCGGCAACCTCGCCGTCAACAGCGGTGATAAAGAAGCCGGCTGTCTGATCTTCGCCTTCTACCAGCTTTTCCTGCTGAAGCGCACCCAGCAGCGTGGTGGCGGTCGTTTCGATCGTGAAGGTCTTTTCGGTTTTGTCCTTATGTACCACCTTAACGGTGATCGTGATCTCGTCCCCTTCGGGGGCAACATCATTGCAGGCGGTCATCGGGAGGGCAATCATAAGAAGAGCAAGTGCGAGGGCTAAAAAAATTCTGAGTCTTTTCATCAATCGTATCCTTTCTTTTTTAGAAAAATTTCGAAAGAAAAAAGGAACCCCGCCTTTATTGCCGCACAAAAAAAGCCGCCCACGGCGGCAGAAAGGCGCACAAAACTACCTTGTACAAAAGCATAGCTTTCACAAGGCAACTTTATGGCACAATGACCGGTGATCCGCGTGTCACAATGCAGGGAGAAAGCAGCAAGTATTTCGACTTATGCCGCAAGAGAAATCTTCTGCGGCAATCACGGCGACGGCCTCGTGGGAGAATTGCACTCCGCTTCCATCGTGATCGGTCGTTTTGAGCGATCGCGGACGCTTTATGGCAAATGCCACAGCGCCACTGCTTCCCTTTTTTGATTCGCCCTATTGTAGCACTTTACCCGTCAAGAGTCAAGAGGAATTCTGCATACTACTTGATTTTTTATCGGTTCTCTGTTACAATATTGCTATCAGAAACGACACGGAGGTTTTTATGAAGCGCGGAGATATTGCACTGTGTGATGTGTTCATCAGTTGGACGGGAACCGATCAGGCGATCAAAGAAGCGATCGCCGTTGCTTTGCGCTCTTCCGGCATCCTGCCCCTGCTTTCAGATGAACGCTGTCAGGGAGATTTCGAAGAATGGAGTCGCGAGGCAGCAACCTCAGCCCACGTTTTTATGCCTGTGATCACAAACGCTTCTCTTTCGAGCGTCGGTATGGGGTGGGAGATCGAAGCCTATGACAAGAAGCTCTCGTCAGACGAGGGGGAGTATTTCCGCGAAGCCTTTCTGCCGATTGCCGAATCCCTTGAGCTCTACCAAAGCTACCTCAGCCGCCTTTCCGAGTCGTCGAGGGCGATCCTTGAAAAGCATAGCGCCATTCTTCTGACCTTTACCGAAAACCGTACCGTCAGTGAGAAATCACTTGACGAGATCGTCACCAAAACCGCCGAGCGCCTTTCGTCAAGCTTTTTCAGACTCTATTTGCAAAAGAGTTCGGTGAAGCATATCAAGCTGTTCTCCCTCTACACCGAAAATGCCAAGGACGAAAACTACAGCTTTGACGATCTCTACGTGCCGCGTACCGTGACCCGTACCGACACCGAGGATGCCGTATGCCTGACAAGCCCCCAACCTCTTTTTGTACCGAATACCGTTTCTATGATCGTGGGTGCGGCAGGCAGCGGTAAAACACAGTATGTCAATGAGATCAAGCAAGCGCATACCGACGATACCCTGATCATTTCGCTCACCTGCACCGATGCGGCGGAAAGTCCGCTTTCGCTTTTTGATCTTCTGTATGAAGAGTTTCACCGCATATGCTCTCAGCGAATCTTTTACACCAAGGATAATTTCAGAAGACTTTTGGATATCAAAAATCTTACCATCGTTTTTGACGGAATGGATGAGATCACCACCAAACGTGAAAAACGGTATCTTGTCGAAAAGATCGAGACCTATTATCTTGCCAATACCAATACCGCCCTGATCTTCACAAGCCGCGACGAAAATGACGCCGACTTTCTTGCGCTGAGCAGTACCCCTACCGCCAAATACCGTCTTGATTCGCTGAATCCCGACAATATCACCACCCTGAGCTATAACCTGTTTTCGCTGCTCGGCGTTCCCGAACAAACCGATGCCTTTAGAGAAAAGCTGCAAGAGCTCAGTGAAGGCATCCGCACCAATCCGCTGTTTATTTCTCAGCTTGCGCTCGTCTATTACGAAACGGGAACGCTCCCCGCAACCGAGATCGGCATTCTCGATGCCGTCAGCAAGATCATTCTGAAAAGCGATTCCCAACGGCACAAGCTCACCGTTCCCGATCGCTATCTCGATATGATCGAGCACGATATCACCGACATTCTGAAGCAGTTTTCCCGTGAAAGCTACATCAAAAACACCGAAGGCAAGCATCTTGACTATTCCAAGATCCTGCATCACGTTGTCAAGAAAAAATACGCCGAAGACAAGGATGCCTTGCGCAGTCGCTGTCAGTATCTGAGCGACTATCTGGAAAACCGCGCCATTATGGAATCCGGCAAATTCTATCATAAAAGCTTTCTTGAATACTTCACCGCCCTCTCCTACGCCGACAAAGCCTTTGACGAGGACTACGGCGAGATCGATGACGATACTGTGATCCGTGAGCTGTTTTCCTATTACCAAAACCCATACTGGGAAAAGGTCATCGCGATGTTTCTCATCAAAGCCGATCTGACCCTTGAAGATACGGCAATGGCATCCCTGTACGAAGAGATCCTATCGCCCGATATCGATGAGTATTCACTCCTGCTTCACGCGGGACAAGACTTTGTGAACCATCGTGACCTGACCGAGCGGCTGATCGCGCAGAAGCTTTTGACAGAGTCTATTAACGGTAGCGTTGCTCCCTACGGTGAACTGTTCTGGTATGTACCGACCTATCACCTCTATCACGCTCTCTTATGCGCGCTTGAAACGCTTCCGCCCGATGCCAAGGCACTCGCGCTTGTCCGTGACGTTGCCTTCATCACGGGAGGCTATGCCACCGCACGCGCGATCGATCCCTCTTGCGATTCGGACAAGCTCTTTCGGCGTGCGAAGGCTTCGCTCACGGGCGTTCGCCGTCAGCTTTGCGAGATCTTTTATCTTAGCGAACCAACGCTTGTCGAAAGTGCCGGGATCTACCCCCGATGCTTTGACCCCCGCGAAGCTATCTCCGTAAAAGAGAACGGACACGGCACGTTCGCCAGAATGCAGATCCCCTTTGATGATGAGCTTGGTCTGTTCTCGCACGAGCAATTTCCCGAAGCGAACGGTCAATACCTCGGCTTCGTATCAACAATGTATCGCAAGGATGCTCTTGAAGAGAAGTTAAGCAAAAAAAAGCACGATCGTATCACCGTGCTTGCCCTGACGCCGAAGCAAGGAAACCATATGGAGTATATCCATTTTGTCCGCTCGAATGTCAGAGCATTTTACGTACCCGAAACGATCACTTCCTTTGCCGATGACGCCACGC
Organism: Clostridia bacterium; assembly: GCA_017453405.1. Taxonomy (GTDB): domain Bacteria; phylum Bacillota; class Clostridia; order Oscillospirales; family CAG-272; genus RGIG1993. The sequence continues at coordinate 804 of JAFTKF010000004.1, read as the reverse complement.
TTTATATGAACCTCATCTGGCAGATCAAAATCCTTGATGATCTTCCGGTCTACCTCCCCAAGCACATCCGAACGATCCACATTCCCGACACCTTTACCGTGATCTCGGCAGGCGCTTTTCAAAATCTCACCTCTCTTGGAACGGTGATCCTCCCCGAATCCCTTACCGAGATCGGGGAAAAGGCATTTGAAAACTGTCTCTCCCTCACCGATATTCACCTGCCCGACAGCCTCAGACGCATCGGCAATTCCGCTTTTGCGGAATGTCAATCGCTGAAACAGATCACACTACCCGAGGGGTTGACTGACCTTGACGCATTTGTCTTTTTGGGCTGCTCCTCGCTTGTCAGCGCGCACCTCAGCCCTTCGCTGAAGGAACTCCCATGGTCAACCTTTGCCTTTTGCGAAGCACTCACGGATGTTCATCTTCCGGAGGGTCTGACATCGATCGGGGATATGGCATTTGCAGGATGCTCTTCCCTGACGGCGATCGATTTTCCCAAAAGCCTTGAAAAGATCGGTTGGTGTGCCTTCTCCGCCTGCCTCTCGCTGTTAACAGCCGAGCTGCCCGAGGGGCTTCGTGAGATCGGGATTCGAGCCTTTGCGGATTGCACTGCACTCCAATCGATTCACCTGCCTTCCACCCTGACTATGTTAAGAGAGAACGCCTTTGAGAACTGTTCTATCATCAATAGAATGCCAAGTGAATTACGTAAGATTGGAGATTACGCTTTTGAAGGTGCGACGTTTGCTGAAGGCTCCTATATGTTTCCTGACAGTGTGGAAGAAATAGGGAATGGTGCAT
>JAFTKF010000080.1 GCA_017453405.1 Clostridia bacterium | reverse complement strand
TCAAAACCTGACCGACACGGCAGGCAAACACGACGGTATACAAGCTTTGTTTGTATGCCGTCGTATTTTTTAGACATTTTTTGGAATACTCTTGCTATTTTTTTATCAAATCTATTGACAAATCGGAAAAAGAAATATAAAATAGGATATGTACTAGTAGTACGCATACTATTTCGAGCATTCGAAGGCGAGGGAAACAAAATGCCGCACATCAACAAAAAGCGAAGCAATACGCGACTGGAGATCATACGGCTTGCCGCAAAGCTATTTATTGAAGAGGGATATTCCACCACCACCATGAAAAAGCTTTCTAAGCTTTTGGATGTCAGCCCGGGCAATATTACCTTTTATTTTCCCACCAAGGATCACCTTTTGGCTGTACTGGTTGACGAGCTGTTTGATTTTCAGAATCTCTTGATTGCGCAAGCAACCGAGGAAGGGAAGACCTCACTGCTTGCCTACTGCCTTGAGCTTACGGCGATCGCGGCGATCTGTGAAGAAAGCGAGGTTGCCAGAGATTTCTATGCCTCGTCCTACTCTTCTGCCTATACGCTTAATTTGATCCGCAAAAACGATACCGAAAAAACAAAGACCGTCTTCGGTGAATTCTGTCCTGACTTTACCGAACAGAAGTGGCAAGCCACCGAAAACCTCGTATCGGGCATCGAATACGCCACGATTATGACCAAAGAAAGTGAAATTCCCTTGCCGATACAAATCGAAAGAACGCTGAATGCCATTATGATGCTCTATCAGGTGCCCGAAGATCTGCGCAAGCAAAAGATCGAAAAGGTGCTCGCTATGGACTATCGCGCAATGGGACGGCGGCTCTTGAAGGAATTTCGCGACTATATTGAAAAAGTAAACGAAGAAAAGCTGAAAAACGCTACATAAAAAGGAGACGCCGCTATGAAAAAATGGATCAGTATTCTCTTACTGCTTGCTATGCTGATAACCGCTATGACCGCCTGCAGTACATCCGATAACCCTCCGTCAGGCAATACCCTTGATGTCGATGCCAAAACAGCCGTTAAGCTTTTGTTAGCATCCGAACGCCTGAATCCCGCACATCTGAAAAGTGACGGGGATATTTTTGAAAACGGTTCGGAAACGATGCGCACGCTTGCCGCAATGACACTCGAAAGCATCAACGGTGACAATGATTCGATCAGCGCAATGACCGCTACCGTACAGCCCCTGTTCGGCGCATCTGCCTCTGAGACAGTATATGACAGCGAAGACAGCGGCAAGGTCACATTTGACGGCGAAAGCTATTATTTCAGCGAGTTCCAAGAGGTTTCCAATTCCTACAAAACCTTCAGCGATACTGCCGGTCGTATTGTTACGATCGCGGAAGATGCCGCCCAAATGATCGATATGATCAAAAAGAATGTGCGCGTTGTCGATAAATGGGTACAAATGCACGGCGGGTACGAAAGCTACTATCTCCACGTGGGTGAGAACGAAGAAATTCTTTACCGCCGCATTCACGACAGAGAAAGTGTTTGCCGCCGCTACCGCAACGAGGACGGACTCAACGTATACGAATATTTCCAGACCGACAATAATCATTACGATCGTATGGTCTATATTCCCGGTATGCATTTTGAAATGGTGTACGGCTTTCTTGCCGACGCCTACTCTATGAATTATATGATAGCCGATCGCAGCAAGGGCTATTGGGAATCCTATTGGGTAGGTCCGCATCCCACACATTATAACGTATCCTATATGGTAATGAAAGACGATGTTTGCTACGATTCCTTCTATAACCCCAAGGAAGGCAAAATCAACTTTCTGAAAATCATCAGCGCCGATAAAAACACCGATCTGTTCTATTATATGGGAGCCCAAGACGATGACCTTGTGATCATCGACCTTCAGCTTTGCGGCTTTGACGGCTACTCCGGCATTGAAGTAGACAAAGAAGCGGTACAGTATACCGAGGTCGGCGGCGAGATCGGTTGGGTGTATCTGCCGAATGACATGACAAACGCCCGTCTTCTTTTAAAAAACGGAAAGACTGTCAAGGAAAACGATACCTTCGCCGATGGAAAAGCTTCGGTCAATGCCCTGCGCGTTTCCTTCTTCTATCCCCAATATACCTCTGAAATTTCGCTCAGAATCCGTGCCAATACCACCGAAGAAAAGCTTGCCATTCTCGAAGAATTTCTCGCAGAAACAGGGCTTACCTGCCGCCGCGACCTTGACACCGTTTTGCCCGGTGTTGACCGCGCCTTCGACGAGCTTGCGGAAATTACCCAATATCACACATGGAACGGCTATGCACAGGCAACCGAAGAGGGCATTGCCGCCGCCATCCGCGTGGAAGAAGCCGATACCGAGGCATTCCGCGCGATGCTCGATACCGTCAGAGATGCCGAGGTCATCGATATTGCCGACGAAGACGCCATGGAATTGAATATGCATTTTGCACCCGTGACCGCAGCAAAAGGGGCAAGCCTTGCCCACACGGGAATGACACTGAAGATCAACACCTTGACGCTTTCCACTTCTGATACGCTTTTGTTTGTGGAAAATGAAGCGTATACTGTGGGCTTTGCCCTGTCGGGGGAGGACGGACTGGTACACCTGAAAGCAGAAAATGCCGCCGAAACGGTCTATACCAAAGCCGACAGCTTTTCACTGACCGTCAATGATCTCACACTGGCTCTGCCCGACCTGACAGAAGGCAGCTTCACGCTGGTTGCGTATATTGCCACCCAAGACGGTATTCGCTCCTCCGCCACGACTGCGCTGTCGGTTGAGGATATCGATACCGCCAATGTCGTTCTGACCCATTCCCATATGACAGCATCCAAAGGCGAAAACGGCGCCTTTGTGCTAAGCTACGAGCCGATCACCGACCACCATATCACCCTGACAAACACGACCCCCATCGGATATGCCGAATTCTACCAAATGCTGGCATCCTATGTCTGTGATTACGGCATCCCCTCGGATCATACGATTGAATTGCTGAGCGACGAAGCAACCAACACGTATACCCCTCTCACGGGCAACGAAACCGTGATTGAGAGCGGAAGCTACCGTCTTGCCTATAATAGCAAAAACGGAAAAACAACCGTGAATGGCTATCTGTATGTCTCCTTCACGGCGGCTGAATAAACAAAGATCGCGATCAAACACAAAAGCGATACTCGGCAAATTAGCGAGTATCGCTTTTCTTTCTTTTTGACCGGCAAGTAGTGATCGGTTGCCTCTTGTGTGGAAAAGATTTTTACAACTCAACGACCGTAACGCCGTGGTTGTGACCGCCGAAATAGTCGGCAAGATCGGGATACTGGCCCTTCAAGCGCAGAGCGTCAAAGTTGAACAGTTCAAAATCCTCACCGAAAATAACCGTTTTCAGCTTTTTCTGCTTTTCCTGCGCCTTCAGCCATTGCCGCGCTTTTTGGCAGATCGCACCGCCCTTGCCCGTACTGCCGTAGCCGTGAATGATCGCGATCACACGGTATTTCTCGCGCCGCAAGCGTTCGCATTCCCCGCGCAGATACCGCATTGCCTCCTCCACCGTCGGCATACCGTCTTTGATATTGATCTCACAAAATGCCGTCATGTCTTCCCCTCTATCCGAATACATTCAAGCCTTCCCATACGCCACAGCCCGAAAGCTTTTGAAAGTTGGGATGCGGTAGACAAAGAAAAAGGGGAAGCCGTTTTCGCAAACGAATGTTTCGCAAGCAAAACGGTTATGAATGGTTATCTTTTTCTTTCAAAAAACGTTTGAGCAAAAATGCAACGAAATAAGGGAAGGTATAAAATTTCCCGTTAAAACCAATGTTTTTATTACCGAACTTGATTCCATATTTTATTTCGTCGTAGGATTCATCATTCACGAGATGATGTAACGATGTTGTTGCGCCATCTCCTGCCTTCACTTCTACAGGAATCAGTGAATTTGCGTCCCGCACGAAGAAATCCATCTCGAGCGTTCCCTTATCATTTCGATAGAAAAACAAGGAATAGCCCTGCTTCACAAGCATATCTCCTACCATATTTTCGTATATAGCGCCCTTATACGTGTTGAAATTCTTATTATTGCGCAAATCCTCTTGCGCTTCTTCATCAAGAGAAGCGACAAGAAGACCTGTATCTCTGAAGTAAATCTTATAGTTGTCGGGATTGTAGTTTCCTTTGAGCGGAAGCTCGGGATATAGCATACAATGGCATACGTTGATAATGGCAGCATTGTTTAACCATTCAACTGTGCCAACATATTCTCGGCTGCGAGCACCGCTGACAACCTTGGATATCTGAAACTTTTTATTGTCTTTGCCAAGAAATACAGGAATCCTTCTGTAGACGCTTAGTATTTTCCCTTGATCAAGTCCCCCTGCGTACTTGGTGATATCCTCCTCATAGTCGAGCAAAATCTGTCGTTGAAGTTTGAGCGTCCCGCTATAGTTCTTTTTTTTCACAAAAGAATTCACAACAGCGGGCATTCCACCGAGAATCATATACTCTCTGAAGTTTTCGAGCATAACGTCGTATTCGATATGTGAGAATGGCGTGAGCGTGAGCATATGCTGATACAAATCTTCAATCTGCTCGGGTTTATATCCCTTTGCCCAAAGGAACTCTTCAAAATCCATTGAATACATTTCATAGTCTTCTTTGTTGCCGACACTGTTTGATTCAATTTCATGATAGTTGATACCCATCATAGATCCCGAACAGATGACATCAAAGCGTCCATCCGCTCTGAAGGACTTCAGACTGGTTGCACAATTCATACACGCTTGAAGCTCATCAAAGAAAATGAGCGTTTCACCCGGAACAAATTCAAGGTTCGGGTTTTTCAGGGAAATATTTTTAAGAATCGTATCAACATCGAAACCGTCGTCGAAAATGTCTTGGTATTGTTTTTGAAGAATAAAATTGATTTCTACCAAATGAGTATAATGGTTATCCGCAAAATGACGAATCGATTCAGTTTTTCCGATTTGCCGTGCCCCCTTGACAATCAGGGGCATATGGTCAGGATTGTTTTTCCATTCAATCAAGAACAGATCTATTTTTCTTTTTAATAAATCTTTTTTACCCATGACAACCTCCCATAAACTGTGCTTATATATTGTATCACAAAATTCCGGCACTGTCAAGGTCATAAAATCACAAAATTCCGGCACAATTCGACAAAAAAATCACAGAATTCCACTTTCTATACTTCACAGTTCAAAAGTTTTTGAAAGTTTGAAAACTTTTTTCCAAAAAGTTTTCAAGCCACAAAAAGTTTTCAAGATAAAGGTTTTTTCTTGATTTTGCCCCAGGGGCGGGGGTAGGCGGCGGGAGTGGGCGTTATTTTTTCCACGGTAATGAGGTAACGCTCGCCTGCGTCGGCAAGGGTAAACGCATCGGTTGCCACGACACGACCGCCAAGCTTTTCGATTCCGCCGAGCGCCTCACGAAGCTCCTCTTCGCCGCTTTGCGCCTTCATGGCAATGAAGATGCCGCCCACCTTGATCTGCGGAAGGCATAATTCGGTCAACAGATGCATTCTTGCCACAGCGCGTGACACGCAAACATCAAACGATTCGCGGTATGCGGGGATCTCCTCCGCGCGGGCGGCAAGCGTGGTCACGCGCAGGGAGAGTTTTTTTGCCATCCGATCCACAAAGGTCAGCTTTTTGGCGGTGGAATCGAGGGCAGTCAGGGTAAGATCGGGGCGCACAATCGCAAGGGGCAGGGTCGGGAAGCCGCCACCGCAACCCACGTCGATAACTGTCGCATTTTGAGGAATTTTGTCGACGACCGTCAAAGAATCAATAAAATGCCGCACGATGACCCCCTCGGGATCGGTGATAGCGGTCAGATTCATCGATTCATTCACCAAAAGAAGCTCGGAATAGAGGGTAGCAAACGCCTCGGCGTGATCGGCATAGCGTGCCATACCGTAGCGTTCAAATAAATCCTTGATCAACTGTATCATATCGTATCCTTATTTCGTCAAATAAATCAAAAGTACCGAAATATCGGCAGGGGAGACACCCGAAATTCGGGATGCCGCACCGATATCCATCGGGCGAATGGCTTTTAATTTCTGCCGCGCCTCAATGCGAAGCGAGGGAATTTTATCGTAATCGAAATCCTCGGGAATCTTGGTCTCATCGAGCTTTTCACGGCGCTTGACCTCGGCAAGCTGGCGCTTGATATAGCCCTCGTACTTGATCGCTACCTCGACAGCATAGCATTCGGCGTGGGTCAGCTCGGGGCGCGAGGGGTCAACAGCAGCAAGCACCTGATAGGTGATCGTCGGGCGGCGAAGCAGCTCAGCAAGCGAAATGCCGGTTGTCACGGCAGGAAGACCACTTTCCTGCATAATGCCGTTCAGGGCATCGCTCGGCGGCAAAAACGTGTGCTCACAGCGTTCGATCTCGTCGGCAATATGCTTTTGCTTGGCTTCATAGGCAGAAAATCTAGCATCGTCGATCAGCCCCACACGGCGACCGATCGGCGTCAAGCGGGCATCCGCGTTATCCTGACGGAGCAAAAGACGGTATTCACTGCGCGAGGTCATAATACGGTATGGCTCGTTTGTACCCTTGGTCACAAGATCATCGATCAGCGTACCGATATACGAGGAATTACGGGGAAGCACCATCGGCTCTTCGCCCTTGATCGCAAGAGCGGCATTGATCCCTGCCACAAGCCCCTGCGCGGCGGCTTCCTCATAGCCCGACGAGCCGTTGAACTGTCCTGCACCGTAAAGTCCCTTGAAATCCTTGAATTCCAGTGTGGCGCGAAGCTGTAACGGGTCGGCGCAGTCATATTCAATGGCATATGCCGAACGCATCGTAACGGCGTTTTCAAAGCCCTTGATGCTGTGAAGCATCGCGATCTGCACCTCTTCGGGCAGACTGGAGGAAAATCCCTGCAGATAGATCTCCTTGGTATCCGCACCGCAAGGCTCAACAAAAAGCTGATGGCGGTGCTTGTCGGCAAAGCGCATCACCTTGTCTTCGATACTTGGGCAATAGCGAGGTCCTACGCCCTCGATCACGCCCGAATAGAGGGGCGAGCGATGAATATTTTCGCGAATGATCGCGTGGGTCTTTTCGTTGGTATAGGCAATATAGCAGGGAAGCTGACCGCCCGATACAAACGCCTGCTCGGCTGTACGTGCGGAAAAGGGGGTAACAAGCTCCTCACCGTCCTGACGCTCCAAAACCGAATAGTCAATGCTGTCGGCGTGAATGCGCGGGGGTGTTCCGGTCTTGAAACGCAGCAGGGAGATCCCCTCTCGGCGAAGGGATGCCGAAAGCTTGCCTGCCGCCAGCATCGCGTCGGGGCCCGATTCGGTGATAGCTTCCCCCGTAATGGTGCGCGAGGACAAAAACGTGCCTGCCGCAATGATCGCCGCACGGCATTCCCACTCCGCCCCCAAGGATGTTACAACGCTTCTGACGCGCTTTTTGCCGTTTTCCTCTTCAAAACGGATATCCACGATCTCCGCCTGACGAAGGGTCAGGTTTTTCGTGTTTTCCATAACTTTTTTCATATAGTTGCGGTAAAGAATGCGGTCGGCTTGCACGCGCTTGGAGTGCACGGCAGGGCCTTTGCCGAGATTCAGCGTACGGGACTGCAGAGTTACCTGATCGGCGGCATAGCCCATCTCACCCCCGAGCGCATCGATCTCAAACACCAGATGCCCCTTGCCCGTGCCCCCGATCGAGGGATTGCAGGGCATATTGCCCACCGCATCAAGATTGGTGGTAAAGATCACCGTTTGAAGCCCAAGACGCGAAGCGGCAAGCGCCGCTTCAATTCCCGCGTGACCCGCACCGATCACGGCAACATCAATGGTACCGGCATAATATGACATAACGTTCGTTCCTTATCTTTCATTTGTTCTTATAACAATCGCTTTTTTCAAGTAACATCTTATCATAGCACAGTTTCGCGCATTTTGCAAGATGAATTTCTCAAAAGCCGTATAACCTTCCGAAAGCCCAACGATCGATCTCCTTTTGAGAAAAGAATCGCACAGTTCACACAAGGCGGTTGACACGTATCACAAAATACGATATAATATGACTGAAGTCACAAGAAAAGGAGGCTGTCGGATGGTATTGTTTTTCTCCCGTCGGCAACTGCCGTCAACGTATTTGGTAGCGGCTTGTCTGTTTCTTTTGTTATCTTTACTCTTTTCGCTCGTTGCCTGTCAAGCTCCTGTCAACACGACCGAAGGCGGCACAGAGAGCGGAACATCCGCCCCCGAAACAGCGCCCCATACTACCCTTACCGTTCCCGAAACCACATCCGCGCCGAAGCCGATACCCGAAGATCCCGCGGCATTCGACGGTGTTCTGATCCATTCGGTCTACGGAACGGGGAAAAACGGCAAGGATGCCGTGATATCCTGCGGATTCATTCAGCTGTATAACGAAAGCGACCGCGATATTTCCTTGCACCGCGCCTCTCTCTATTACAAAACCGACAATGGTGCGGGCTTTACCGAATTCGCCCTTCCGGAGGATGCCGTGATCCCCTCTCAGGGTTACTATCTCCTCCGCAGCAATCCCGCTTCGGGCTTTTCGGAGGAAAACGCAATTCTTGCCATCGGCAATGCCGATGCAACCTTTCCCATCCTGATCGACCACAAGGAGATCACCCTGATCCTCGCCCCCTCTTACCGCGAATTTGATCCCACACTGCCTTACGATGCGTTCGAGGACATCAACTCGATCTTCGCCGCTTCCGACACACCCACCGATTTCCATTACGCCGTCCACGATCTTTCGCGCAATAAGATCGCCGTCCGCACCGCACCCACGGCATACAGCGGCTTCCACACGGTCAATCTGACCAAACGCGCCACTGCCGAGCTGACGGCACTCACACCCAAAACCGCAAGCGGCGCTGTCAACCGCGTGGTTGCCTCCCGTCTTGACGAGGTCTTCTTTTCTGCCCCTGCGGGCTTTTATCCCCAAACTCTCTTGCTCTCGCTGTCCTGCAAGGATGGCTATACCGTCTATTACACCCTCGACGGCAGCGACCCG
>JAFTKF010000079.1 GCA_017453405.1 Clostridia bacterium | reverse complement strand
TAGCAATCTTGTGCGAAAAGTATCCGCTTTATCCATTTCAGTGACTAAATTGAGAATACAAAACGCTCTTCAGGATAAGAAGAGCGTTTTTAGTAACAGGTGTTTTTTGAAAGTCATTTGTGATTTTTGAATTGCTAATGAGAACGATCCGTGATATTGTGAAATTATCGATTACATTGAAATTAAGGAGATTGACTTTATGAAAAAAATAAATTTAATTCTTATGATTGCAGCATTGCTATCGATTGTTATGCTGGTCGGTTGTCGGGATGCGGAATTAACAAGCGAAGACGGTATGTCGACAAATGTGACATCGGCGCCGCTTCCGACGGATACAACAACGACAGAAAATACCGTATCGGAGGCGGCAAAACAGTTTGTCTTTGAAGGCGAATATTCACCGTTATTACCCAAAGCGGAAATGCCAACCAAGCTTTATCTTGCCAATGCGCCGTCCGATTCTCAGGATCTTCTGACACTTGTTTCTCTGCAAGGTATCATGGCGAGAAACGGCACGGAGCGTATTTTCATACAATATGATACTGCGGCATCCCTTTTTCTGAATACGGTAAAAAGCCAATATCCTGACTGCTCCACGGGATATGTAATTTCGGTATGGTCATTCCTGAAAAAAGATCCGTCCCGAGTCAGCGGTTATATTTTGACAGATCTGCATGATGACAGTATTAATGTAGCTACCTCTTTGGCAGGACATCTCAACGCCATCATTGTAACCTATCAAAATGAGGCTGAGGCAAAGAAATTAGGTCTTGAATGTCTGCTTGATGTGGCAAATAAAGATGATACATGGCTTCGCAACAGTGAATATTGGCAACTGCTGGGTAAAAATGTTGCGTTTATGCATAACCCCGATAATTTTGAAAATCTGCGCGATTATGCGATCTTTTGCGGTGCGTATATGTTTACCGATCAACTGTCTACGCAAGAGGAAATTATCGCCAAGGTATCGCATATGAATAGCGGTTTTTTAATTCTTGGCTGGAATACTGCGTGCGGTGAGCTTGATACGGTACGTGCGCTATCCCAAGAAAACGGAAGTATTATTGCGGCTGACTATGCCAAAAATCTTTCCACACTTTCCGGCCTTTCACTGTATTCAGCAACACAGAAGACCGAACAAGTTGAAGAAAATAAAGGAAATCATCACACAGTGACGATCGTCATTTCGGATGGCGATAATTTACAGTGGGCATTGAATACGCTTCCGACTTCTGACAAGTGGTTTAAAAATTCTGCGCGGGGTGAGTATGCAATTGGCTGGGGACTCCCGGCGACGCTGATTGATGTTGCTTCTCCTGCACTTGAATACTATTACCGTACAATGAAATCGAATGAAGAATTCATTATGCAGCTTTCCGGAATTGGTTACACCTTCCCGTCGTATTGGACGAACCGTTTGGAATTGATGAGGATGCAGAAAAAGTTGGCTACCGCAATGGCGCGCGCGGATATGTCCGTCATGGAAATTCTTGATGATGTTCGGTTGAATCAAACGATTGCCGAAACCTATTACGGTGGATTTTTAAACGAAACTGCTGTTGACGGTATATTGTATATTGATTACAGTGATTATTCCTGCTATAACGGTCAGGTCTTTTGGGCTTATGATAAGCCGATCGTTACAGCGCGCTACCGTATCTGGGCAGACTATACCAACATTGAAAGTCTTGCAAATTCGATCAATAAGGCATCAACCAATCCAAGGGATACAGCGGCATATTCTTTCATTATTGTTCACGCATGGAGCGGTCTTGATCAAGAGGGAAATGTTGTAAAAGATGGCAATACAATGGATGCTGTAACAGCGCTGATTGAAAAGTTAGACGACAATGTGGATGTGGTAACACCATCGGAATTCATTCGCCGAATAACAGAAAATGTCAATCACTGATGTATAAAAACCGTTTGCTTAAAAAGGGCAAACGGTTTTTTCTTATTGGGGTTCGGTTGCTGCAAGAAAATCACCGAGAAGAGCATCCTGAAGTTTTTTCAGAAGCGCGGGATTTTTTCCACCGACTGCCTTGCCGTCGATCTCGCATACGGAAAGACACATAGAGCCTGCGGAAGACACGATGATTTCATCGGCATCAAGCATTTCTTCCATCATAAAGGGGCGCTCTTCCACAGCTAAGCCGAATTCGCGGCATTTTGCCATCAGGTGTCCGCGTTGGATTCCGGCTAAAATCATATGATCGGCGGGAGGGGTGACGAGAGTATGTCCTTTGAGAAACTGAATGTTGGAATGCGCGCATTCGGTAACTCTGCCGTTTCTGTGAAACACGCATTCATCAAGGCCTGCCTTTTTGGCGGCAGTGGCGGCGAGTACGGATGGAATCAGATTCAAGGTTTTGATGTGGCAGTGCAGAAAACGCGTATCCTCCCGCGAAAGAAGACGGATCTTTTTGTAGGTATCACGGATGGACATCGGTTGAATGATGATCCAAAGATTGGCAGTCAGATCGTCAACACAGGCGTGACTGCGCGGCATTGTACCGCGTGACAGCTGCCAATAGACAAAAACTTCATTGGCGTCGACCTTTTGCACCATTTCGTGTATGATTCGGTTCAGTTCCTCCTGCGAGCAAGGTGGATGGATTCCCAGCTCGTCTGCGCCGCGATACATTCGGTTAATATGTTCGTGAAGGGAATATACGATACCGTTGCGCGCGTATGCCGAATCATAAAGACCGTCGCCAAAAGAGCAGGCGCGGTCATTCATAGGAACTTGCATCGCATCCAGTTCACCGTATACACCGTTATAATATCCAAGGGTCTTCATAACAAGTCCTTTCTTGTGTGGTCGTTATCAGTATATGCAACGTATGGGAATATGATTGTTCTGACAGTTTCAGTATAGCAC
>JAFTKF010000078.1 GCA_017453405.1 Clostridia bacterium | reverse complement strand
TCTTGTGAGTTTTTTCTAGCAATTAAATTATACAACAAAGCAAACGGATACTCAATACCTTTTCGGTAAAGAGTATCCGTTTTTCTTTTTGGATCTTGCTTATTGAGCCAGCCCCGTTTTTTAGATGTTGGATCAGTTGATCGCGTCGCCGTAGGGGGTGTTTTCAAAAGCGTTAGCGGCTTTTGCGTTGACAAGACCCATCGGGCTTGTTACGGTAACCGATACGAGAGCGGGGCAATCGGCAAAGGCGCGTGCACCGAAGGTGTCGGCATCGTTGATCGTGATGGTGTTGAGCTTGGTGCATCCTGCGAATGCTTCTTCACCAATCTCATAAGCGAAGCTCGAGAGCGTGGTGACCGAAGTGCAGTTTTCGAATGCGTGTGCACCGATCTTTGTGGTGGTCTTGCCGATGGCAATGCGCGTGATGCCGGTGAAGCCTGCAAACGCATAGTCGCCGATCTCGGTTACGTAGGTGACATTGAGCGTTTCCACAAAGGGAATGTATTCGTACCAAGGCGTTGCTTCAGAAGACGTGTAGGAAGGAACAACACCGTTTTCCGTACCTGCTTTGGTTACGTTCATTGTACCGTTATAGAGGATCTCAACCTTGATCTTGCCGTCATCGAGGAGGTAGGATACAAGGACGTTACCCGTCTTATTGGTGACATTGTAACCGTTCCACTTGCCGTCGGTCAGCGTGTAGCTGTCGGCGTTGTCTGCATAGTAGAAGAAGTGGGCATAAGGTGCGTTGTTCTTGAAGAGATCCTTGCCTGCGGTAGGTGCGGGACCTGCGAGAATGATCTGCGAGATGTTGGGGCAGTCAGCAAAGACTTCGTCACCGAGAGTGGTGAGGGTCTTGCCGAGAGTAAGACCGGAGATCGCGGTGTTCTTCAGTGCGTAGCTGCCGATGGTTTCGATCTTGCCGCTGAAGAGGAAGGAAGCGAGAGCGGTGCAGTTTTCAAATGCCGATTCGCCAACCGTAACCGCGTAAGTGTTGATTGCGGTGAGGGCAGCGCAGTTCTTGAAGGCTTCGTTGCCGATCGTTTCGAGTGTGTTGGGCATCGAGAAGTTTTCGATGGCGGTGTTCATAAAGGCGCGAGCGCCGATTTCGGTAACAGCGCCGTCAACCTTGATGGTCTTGAAGTTCTGACAGTTCATAAAGAGCTCTTCGGAAAGAACGGTTACGCCGGTGGGGAAGGTCATCGCTTCGATTGCCGTTCCGCTGAATGCGCCCTTACCGAGCGTCTTCAGTGCATTGGACATCGTGACATCCTTCAGAAGAAGGGAATCCTTGAAGCAGTAGTCGCCGATGCCGTTCAGGGTTGCGGGAAGGGTAATACGGGTAACATTGGTAAGACCCGAGAGGGTATATGCGCCGAGAACCTTGATCTTTTCGAGGTTAACAACATTGATTTCGTTTCTGTATGCGTACCACGGTACTTCTTCCATCGAAGTGAAGTCGGGCATCGTGTCACCGGAGGTTGCCTTACCGGAGATCACAAGCGTACCGTTGTAGCGGAGGGTTGCGGTGGTATCGCCGATCGTGAAGGTCTTGAAGGTGTCAAGCACGAGGGCGTTCGTTGCGTTGTAGCCGTTCCACTTCTCCTCACTTACGGTATAAGTGGTGGAGTTCTTGGGATAGTGGATAAAGGTCATTGCGGTGGTGTTGTCAAGAACACCCGTACCGATCGTGGGAGCATCGCCCTGAAGTGTGAGTGCGATAAAGCCCTTACAATCCTTGAAGACCTCGTTGCCGATTGCGGTAACGGTGTTCGGGAAGGTGACGGTGCGGACAGCCGTGCCCTTGAAGGCGGCGTTGCCAACCGATTCAAGCGCGTTACCGAGCGATACGGTAGCAAGGTTTGCACAGCCTTCGAATGCGGAGTCACCAACCGTGGTAAGACCCTTCGACACCTTGAATTCGGTGATCGCGGTGTTCATAAAGCTCTTAGGACCGATCAGTGTCATCGTGTCGGGAGTCGTGCAGGTGGCAAGAGCGGTACAGCCCTCAAATGCCGATTCGCCAATCATCGTAACGGTGGCGGGAAGGGATACGGAGGTAACTTCGGTGTTACCCTTCAGGAAGTTCTTACCGATGGCAACAACGGTGCCTTCCTTATAGGTTTCGTGAATATTGATCGTGGTAGCAGAGCCGAGATATTCGGTGAGAACATACTGATCGGTCGTGCCGGGCATCAGTTCTGCTTTCAGTTCGGTGAAAGGAACGAAGCCCGAGTTGCCGAGGCTGATAAAGGCAATACCCGAGGAGGTGAGGAAGTTGCCGACATTGCCGCCGGTGAAGGCGTAGATGGTCGTGCCCTCGTTGGGGACATTGATACCGTCGATCAGGTTCATACCGATGGCGTTTCTACCGATATCGGTAACCGAGTCGGGAATGGTGACTTCCTTAAGACCCGAGCAGTTCAGGAAGGCGTTGAGCGCGATCTTGACAGTAGCGGGGCTGAAGGTGATGCCTTCAAGAGCGGTACAGCCCGAGAAAGCGGCATTGTTGATCGTAATGACCGAATCGGGGAACTGGATGTTCTTGAGTGCGGTATCGTAGGAGAAGCTGAGCTGATTGATCGTCGTCAGCTGAGAGCCTTCTTCGAAGGAGAAGGTTTCAAGCGCGGTGCAGTAAGCAAATGCCGAAGCACCGAGGTCGATAACGGATGCGGGAAGCGTGAAGGTCTTGATGCCGGTATAGGAGAACGCGGCAGCACCAACTTTAGTGATATCGTCAGCAAAATGTACCGTTTCAAGCGCGGAGCAACGGTAGAATAGGCGGTCACTCAGCACCTTGATGCTGTCGGGTACGGTGATCTCGGTGAGAGCTTCACAGTAAGCAAATGCGCCTGCCTGAATGGTCTTGACACTTGCGGGAATGGTGATCGTGGGGAGGGAGGAGCAGTTATACAGTGCATACGCGCCGATGGAGGCAACCTTCGAGCCCATTGTGAACTTGGTCAGAGACGAGCAGTTGAAGAAGGCATACTTAGAGATCGAGGTGATCGAGTCGGGAAGAGAGACTTCCTTCAGCGATGCGCAGTTGTAGAACGCCTTGTCGCCGATGGCAACCATCTTATCGGTGAAGGTGAAGGTCTTCAGTGCGGTGCAGTAGAAGAAGGCTTCTTCGCCGATGGTGGTGATGCCTGTGGGCAGGGTCACGCTTTCAAGCGCGGTGCAGTGAGCAAAGGTCTGGTTGGAGATATAGGTCAGATCCTTCGGGAGCGTCACTTCGGCAAGGGATGTACACTTGTAGAAGGTGTCGTTACCGATCGTCTTGACGGAATCGGGGATCACGATGCTTTCCAGCGCGTAGCAAAGACGGAAGGTACCGTCGCCAAGCTTGGTCAGGCTTGTGGGCAGGGTAACATCGGTCAGTGCGATACAGCCGTAGAACACATCAGAGCCAAAGGTGGTGATACCTTCGGATACGGTGATCTTCACGATCTTTTCGCAGTTCTTGAAGGCGGAGGTGGCAACCTCGGTGACCTTGACGCTGCCGTTTTTCACGGTTGCGGGCAGGGTGACTTCGGTCTCGGTTCCGGTATACGAAACGAGCTTCGCGCCGTCCTTGAAGATCACGTAAGTAAAGCCGTTTTCGGTATAGCTTTCTTCGAGAACGTCATTCGAGCTGTTTCCGAATTCATCGGTCGTGACGACAGCGGATGCCGTACCGCCCTGCGAGGTCGTCGGAACGGTCGTGGTATCGACGTCGGTGGTCGTCGCCGAGGGAATGTTTGTGGTGGTCGTGGACGAGGTCGTCGGATCATCGCCGCACGCGGTTACGAGGACGACGAGCGATACGATCAGTGCCAACAGGATAATCAGTTTCTTCATATCTTTTTCCCATTTCTCCGCCGATGGATTGGTTCGGCAAAAGACACCCGGCGGGAGTGCCTTCTGTTGCGGCAAGGGCTTGCCGCGGGGCAAGTCTTCGCCTATGAATTTGCATAGGTATGCATCATAGGTTTATTATACTATATATCCTATGATTTTGTCAAGGTCAAATTCGTCTTTTTTTATAAAATTGCTATTGACATTCTGAGTTTTTTGGTTTATAATAACCCTGTCGAAAATATAGTCGGGGGTGCCCTGAGGCTGAGATGACCAAGTGTCGAACCCCAATGACCTGATGCGGATAATGCCGCCGTAGGAAGATTATACTCTTTTCGGGAAATTTTTAAGATCGCGATCCCAAGACTGTAGACCTTCCACGGCTTTTGCCGTGGTTTTTTGTTTTATCGCGTACAGTGATAAGACAGTTTTCGACAAATTGCTCACGACGGTAAGGTCGAAAACGAAAGAAAGGAAGGTTTTGTTGATGCAGAGAAACACAAAGATTAAGAAGCTGTGCGAATGCGCGATGCTTGTGGCGCTTGCAACGGTTCTCTCTTTTGTCAAGCTGTATGAAGCGCCCCTCGGCGGAGCGGTCACGCTCTTTTCGATGGTGCCGATTCTGATGTGCGGCTTTGTTTACGGCGTCAAGGCGGGTTTCGCCACGGCGTTTGTTTACAGCGTGATACAGTTGATTCTGGGAATCGGTACGATCGCGTATGTGCCCGATCCGATGGGTGTGGTCATTTGCGTTTTGCTTGACTATCTTGTTGCCTTTACCCTGCTTGGGGTAGCGGGCTTTTTCAAGAGACTGAAGATCAATCTGTATGTCAAGGTAACGCTGGGCTCGCTCGTGGCGCTGATCCTGCGGTTTTTGTCGCATTTTATCGGCGGCGCGTGGATCTGGTATGAGATCACCCGTGACGGCGCTTGGAACGATTATGTTTTCAAGTACGGCAAATGGGCATACTCGCTGATCTACAACGCGTGGTATATGCTCCCGGAAATTCTTCTCTGTCTCATTGCGGTCCCCGTGACGGTCGCCCTGATGCGCGCGGTCTGGGGCAAAAAGCTTGAGGCATAACACACGAAAAAGACAAAGGAAACCATCAGGAACGTGCACATTCCTGATGGTTTTTCATTATGGTGGAAAAGGATTCTCAGCCGTTCAATGCCTCGATGAGGGGCGAGATCGCGTTGAGATAATAGTCCGCCATCAGCTTGGCGCCCGCCTCGGTGGGGTGTACGCCATCCTGTGCCCAATAGGTGGGTTCTTTGCCCACCGATGCCATGGCGAACAGCCCGTCCATCGGAATATAGGCATCGGCAAATTCGCGGGCAAGCTTGCGGGTGATCTCGATCTTCGGGGCGAGATCCTCACGGAAATAGGCTTTATCGGGGGTGTACAGCAAGAACTGCTCGATCAGAATGATCTTGGCGTGGGTCTTTTCCTTGAGAGCGGTTAAGATCGAGCGGTAGCAGTGTTCGAAATAGCTGTGCTTCATCCAGTTGTCGTTGGGGTTGGAATGATGCCACGTATCGTTGACACCGATGAGGATCGAGATGATATCGGGATCGTGGGCGATCGCTTCGCTTTCCCAGCGTGCGAGCAGGGATTCCGCACGGTCGCCGCCGATGCCCTGATTGATGAATTCAAATTCGATATCGGGATATTTTGCCTTGATGGCTTCTGCGGCGTAATAGGGATAGCCTGCGCCGAGGTTGTGGATATTACTTCTGTCTCTGCCGGCATCGGTAATGCTGTCGCCCTGAAATAAGATTTTCATAATGTTCTCCTTGCTTGTGAAATTGTGAGGTAGACATAACCGATACCATTATATCATAAGTATTTTTATGAATCAATGTCGTTTTTTTACAAAACCGAAAAAGTTTTTTGTGCAAAAGAGCGAAAAATCTTCTATTGACAAACAGCGAAAAATGTAATATAATGATTTTCGATAATATGCCTCACAGTATGGGCATACCTTACGGAAGGGAAGTGTTATTTATCAAAAAGCAAACCTATGAAGAAAAGATCATCACCGATTTGCGACATTTGATCGTCACCAGCGCAGAGCTGTACGGTGACAAAGCCCGTTATATCTACAAGGATAAGAAGAGCCGTCAGGAAAAGACCTTTACTTACAATGACTTTCTCAATGAAATGAACCGTTTCGGGACGGCAATGAGTCTGCTCGGTCTTATGGGCAAGACGGTGGCTGTCATCGGCGAAACGCATCCTGCATATATTGTATCCTACTATGCCGTTGCCAACGGAAACGGCATCATCGTTCCGCTGGATAAGGAGATCAACGACGATGAGCTTGTGAATTTCCTGATCCGCTCCCATGCCGAAGCGATCGTGTACACCGATGTGATGAATGAACGCATTGCGTCGATTACCGACCGTGTTCCCGACATTCGTTATTTCATCCCGATCACCCCGAAGGAGGGCGAGCTTTCCGAGCGCATCATTTCGTGGCAGACTCTTCAGGAAATGGGTGAAAAGGCATTGGCAGACGGCGATCGCAGTTATCTCGATGTGGAGATCGATCACGAAAAGCCCTGCGCACTGCTCTTTACCTCGGGTACGACCGGCACCAGTAAGGGTATTCTGCTGTCGCAGAACAATCTGGCGGCGGCAACCAATTCCTCCTGCCTTTCGATGCACCATGTTGACTCCTCTACCAAGCTTCTGTCGGTGCTTCCGATCAACCACACCTATGAAATGACCTGCGGTCATCTTGCCGCTTGCAATAAGGGTGCGACGACCTATATCAACGACAGCATCAAGTATGTGGTTAAGAATCTTGCTTCCTTCAAGCCTACCGCGATTTTGTTTGTGCCGCTGTTTGTCGAAACGCTGTACAAGAGAATCTGGGACAATATCGAAAAGAAGGGTATGACCAAGAAGGTCAAGACCGCCATTAAGATCAGTAACGGACTTCGCCGTGTGGGAATTGATCTGCGCAAAAAGTTCTTTGGCGAGATCTTATCGGTATTCGGCGGCGAGCTGGAAAGCATTGTTTGCGGCGGCGCGCCCCTCGATCAGAGACTGATCGATGAATTCGATGCCTTTGGTGTGCCGATCCTCAACGGCTACGGCATTACCGAATGTGCTCCCCTTGTCGCGGTCAATCGCTTGGGCAAGGCACGTGCCGGCACGGTCGGTACGGCGGTGGAAAACTGCGAAGTCAAGGTGATCCTTGATGAAGGTCAGGATACCGGCGAGATCCTTGTAAAGGGCGGCAATGTCATGCTCGGCTATTTCGAAGACGAGGAAGCGACGGCGGCTGTCTTTACCGAGGACGGTTGGTTCAAGACCGGGGATGTCGGCTTTGTTGACAAGGACGGCTATCTCCACATCACCGGCAGAAAGAAGAATATTATTATTCTTTCGAACGGTAAGAATATTTATCCCGAAGAGATCGAACAGTATCTCTCGCCCATTTCTTTGATTCAGGAGTGTGTGGTCGTTGGCAGAAAGAACGCTGTCGGCGAGGTCGTGATCACGGCGATCGTATTCCCGAACGAGGAAGAGGCAGAAGGTCTTTCGAAGGATGAGGTATATGCCAAGCTGAAGGATGCGATCAATGAGGTCAACAAGAATCTGCCCGTATTCAAGCAGATCCACGACCTTGAGGTTCGCGATACCGAATTCGAAAAGACGACAACCAAGAAGATCAAGCGCTATAAAGTGCAGTGATTACAATTAACATTAATTTTTATTTTGATAGGAGATTATGAGTATGTTTGAACGCATTAAAAAGATTCTGGTAGAAGATCTGCACGTTGAGGCTGCAGAGGTCACGCTTGATGCCGAGCTGATCAATGACCTCGGTATTAACTCCCTGGAGCTTGCCGACCTCATCTGCGCTTGCGAAGAAGAATTCGATCTTGAGATCGGTGACGACGATCTTCGTGAATTCATCACCGTTGGCGATGTTGTAAAGTATCTCGAAGAAAACGCACAGTAAAGACAGGTAAAAGGAGCTGACACTTCGGTGTTACAGCTCCTTTTTTTCACGACCTCTTGCAAAAGGGGGCGTTTTGTGGTATGATACTAACAGATACTTGTTTGAAAAGGCGTTTGCGTGAATAATTCTTTTTCACGCGGGTTTTGTGGCTTTCGTTGTCTTACAACAACGATTTTGCTACGCAAAACCGGCCTCAATTCCCCACGAAAGGAAGGCTTTCGCAAACGAAAGCCATGGTAATTTTTATGATGTATAACGAATGGTCTCTTGATGTTTTATATCGGGGAATCGACGATCCCAAGCTTTCGAAGGATATGGAAGCGCTGGAGAGAGCGATTGCCTCTTACAAAGCGGCGGTGAGCAGCCTGACATATGACGATCCGCGGAAAAGTCTTGTGACGGTGATCACCCTGAAGGAAGAAATGGGGCTTTTGACAAGAAGGCTTTTCAGCTATTTCAGCCTGCGCCGCTCGGTCAACAGTGCTGACAAGGAAGGTGCACTTTACCAGACCAAGCTGCAGACGATGCTGACCGCAACTGCCAAGGAAAACGTACAGTTTCAGAAATATGTTGGCGGCATCGAGGATCTTGACAGCGTGATCGCCAAGGATACGCTGTTATCGGAATACCGTTTTTATTTTAGCGAGATCAAAGAGTCTTTGTCGCATACGATGAGTGATGAAAGCGAAGCCTTGTTTGCCCGTATGAATCTTTCGGGCGGCAAGGCGTGGAGCGATCTTATGTCCTACCTGACGGCAGGGGTCGAAGTGGACTATCAGGGCGAGAAGAAGACGCTTTCCGCGATTCGCGCGCTTGCCGAAAGCGATTCGCGCGAGGTGAGAAAAGAGGCGTATGAGGCAGAGCTTCGCGCGTATGACAAGATCAAGGATGCGATCGCCTTTTCCCTGAACAGCATCAAGGCACAGGTGAATCTTGAAGCGGAGCTTCGCGGATACGAAAATCCCCTCGCGATGACCCTTGCCGATTCGCGGATGCAAAAGGAAACGCTTCAGGCGATGTTTGCGGCAATGCGTGAATTTATGCCGAAGTTCAGAGAGTATCTGAAGCATAAGGCAAAGCTTCTCGGCTACGAAGCGGGACTGCCGTGGTACGAGATCCTCGCGCCGATGGGCAAGGCGGATGCCAAGACCTACACAGCCGAAGAGGCGCACAGCTATCTTGTGGAGCATTTTGCCACCTTTGCGCCCGATCTTGCCGAAATGGTCGACAAGGCGTTTCGCGAGGAATGGATCGATTTTTATCCCCGTGCGGGCAAGGTAGGGGGCGCATTCTGTTCGAATCTGCCCTTTGTCGGTGAAAGTCGCATTCTGACGAATTTTGCGGGCACGTTCGGCTCGGTGGTTACGCTTGCGCACGAATTGGGTCACGCCTATCACGGCTTACAGATTCAGTCACACCGTCCGTTGAATACGGGCTATACGATGCCGGTTGCCGAAACGGCATCCAATTTCAATGAGCTGATCATTGTGAACGACGCCATTGCCAAGGCAACGGGAGAAGAAAAGATCCGTCTGATCGAAAGCCAGATTCAGGACTGTACGCAGATCATTGTGGATATTTATTCGCGTTTTCTGTTTGAAGACGAGGTGATCCGCCGTCGCAACACCACCTTTATGTTTGCCAAGGATCTTGAAG
>JAFTKF010000077.1 GCA_017453405.1 Clostridia bacterium | reverse complement strand
TGTCATCAGGATGCACCTGAATCGAAAGCTTGTCGCAAGCATCGATCAGCTTGATGAGAAGCGGAAATCCGTCAGCCTCCTCACCGAGATAGTCACCAAGTGTCATTCCGGCATATTCGCCGTTGGCGATCAGGTTCATACCGTCGTGACGAACGGTCAGTTCCCACGACTCCGCGATCTTGTCAAAATCAGCCGTCTTTCCGTATTCACGCTTCAGACGGTTGCCACCCCAAATGATCTCCTTCGAGACCGGAACAAGCTTCAGGGGATAACGGTTTCTTTCCATACTCTGCCTCCGATTATTTTGATAAACATTCTTTTTCATCTTAAAAGTATATCACACTTTTCCCCGATTGTAAAGAGCTTTTCCCTGATTTTGTGCAAAAAAACGGAGCCGTGATCCCGTCACGCACTCCGTTTATGTTTGCAAATCGGTATAAACAACAGCAGGTGTCACCGTCACCGCGCCAAGACTTCGGTAGGTATCCGGCTCATAGGACATGATCTTGACCGTCATACCGTCAATTTTCCCCGATGTGAAGAGAGTTACCGCGCGAAGATACTCGCCGGGTCTGATAAGTCCGCTCTCCCCCACGGTATTGCCGCCTTTGTCGTAGAGCCTCACCTTCAGCCAAAGTGCATTGTCGGACGGATTGGTCAGAAACACCGTTGCCTCGCCGCTTTCCACCTCGATCTTGCCGCAAATGCCCACCCGATACGCCATACCCTCTTGTGAAAGCATACGGTAGCCGAGTCCGTCGGGCACATCGGGTGTACCCGATACAGCGGCACTGTCAAAGACAGGGGGCACAAATGCCCCCTGTATCTGACGCTGCGGCAGGCAAAGCACCACCGTCATGATGACAAGCGCGACAAGTGTCAGAGCGCACAGACCGGCAAGCGCTCTGTATGACTGCCACACGCGACGCATCTTATTTGTTGACAATGGTCAGGGTGATCGTACCGAGCGTGCCGTTTTCCGTGATCGAACCCGCGTTGACGTTAAAATACGCACTAACTGCGGGAGCTTCCGCATACGCTGTGCCCTCTGCCGTTGCAAGAGCCATCACACCGTCGTTGGCAGTGCCGACCGTTTCGGTGAACGAGCCTTCAATGTTCGTGCCTTCTGCCTTGGTGAACGCAAGCGTTGCCTCTACTGCGGTGTTGGAGTGGTTGGTAACCGTGATCTTGTTGGCATCAGCGGCACAGCTCCAGTAAGCGTCGACAACATCGTCGTAGGAATGCGTCTTGTCGTTCCACTTGCCTTCATCGGTGTCCTGATAGGTGAAGCTCATCGAGCCCCAGGCAACATCAACCGAAATCACCTCAGCGGCGGTCGTGCCGGAGGCGTAAGTACCGTTAACCGTAACCTGCGCATTGCCGTTGTTCGTGCTGATATCGGCAGCAAATACGGGAACGGCTGTGCTGATGAAAAGTGCTGTGAGTGCGAGAATGACGAAAATCTTTTTCATAACGATTTTCTCCTTTTAAAATAGATTTTTATATCATTGCCAATGGCAAAAATATCACTGTGTGACTTTCGATTCCACCACCGTCAGCGTCAGTGTGCCTCGGGTGTCGATCATTGCTTTTTCTCCCGTTTCGGGATGATAACAGTAGATGATTAATTCCGCCTGATAGCCGCCGGGCAGAAGCTGTTCTTCCACCCCTTCGACCAGCGGCAGGGTGGTCACCATATTCCCCGGGGTGATCAGATCCGAGCGCAGGATCACCGTTGAGCCGATCATCACCGCAATCGCCACGTTCTGATTCGAACGCGAGGGATTGGCATAGTACAAGCTTGCTGTCCTGTCGGAAAGACTCACCGTAACCGTATCGGCATAGGTAATATTCACAGCGCCGCCCCCTTCGGGTGTCTCGATCGTACCGCCGCTGTCGCCGGGGATCGGTTGCATATTGCTGTCGGTATCCTGCGGCGGGTAATCGGGCGGCAAAACCGTCGGTTTGCGCAAAAACAGCGCCAATACCGTCACCAGAATGACCAGCAACAAGAGAATGCTGAGCAAAACGATCGCGACGGTCAGTTTCTTTTGATTATTCATGGTATCCTACAGTCTCCGTTTTCTTGATAATCGTAATGACAATATTGCCAAGTGCCGCTTGCGAAAAGCTTGTTTCGGGTACGCCGATCGGCTGTACCGCCACGGTCAGCACTTCCCCGATCGCAAGCTCTTCTTCGTTTACCGCAGCCTGATCCTTGATAAAGCGCACATCGATCGTTTCAAAGCCTTCGTTTGCTTCATAGGCGAAAACAACCGCGACCGGCACGTTACTGCCATTTGTCACCGTCAGATTTCCACCGCCGTTCAGCGCTTGCCAACTGCCGTTTTCGTATTGATGCGTTTCATCGTTCCATACGCCTTGATCATACACAAAGGACATTTCCTCAAACGACACATCCACCGAGATCACGGTGCGGTCGATCGTAAAGGTAACAGTACGCACCTTAGCACCCGAGTCCCGAACAGAAAGCGTGTATGTTCCCTCTGCTGTCACGGTATCGCCGCTTGCAAAGGAAACACCGTTCAGGGTTGCCGTGCCTTCGTTGAAAACAACCGTCACGCTGTCCCGATAGACCGCGCCGTCGGTAACGCCGGCAATCAGCACGCGGTCACTCGCTTGCCACGTGATGACATCGTTGATCTTCACCTGCAAAAGCTTGCAAAGCTCGTCGGTTTCCGCCGCTTGCTGTTTCAGCGTCAGGCGCAGATAAAATAGCACGCCCGAATGGGAGATTGGATCGCCGGTTGCAATGGCAACCTTGAATTTGTCGCCCGTCTGGTTCGCCGTGTACATCGTATTACCGAGGCATTCGGCGGGATTGACAAGAACAGCCTTGTCCACCAGCGCGAGATGCAAACGAATATTGAGATTCACACCCAGCGCATCGGTAAAATCCACCGATATCGGAACATCTACCGTCAAGGCTTCTCCCGCAACGGGAATCGCATCCGCCATCGTCAACGGGCTTTGGCTTGTTTGCGCATACGCCGTGACGGTAAACATCCCCCAAAGCAATGCAAAACACAGAAATATACAGATCGTCTTGAATTTCATATGTTCTCTTTGCCTTCTTTAAGTATTTTTCGTATCAATCCATTTCTTCAACAGGGGTATCCGTCCAGTCGCCCGTCACATCGCCGAGCAGGATACCTGTGAAATTCACATCGCTCCGATCGGCAGTAAGATACAGAACCGTCGAGCCAACAAAGGTCCATTCCTCACCCGAGCCGGGGAAGCTGCCTTCGATGATACCGACATTCTTCTGCAAAATGTAGGCGGCGTCGTGAGGCGTGACCATGCCGTCACCGTCAACATCGGCGGCGATCATCTGCAGCTCCGTAAACGAGGAGGATTCCGCAACAACATCGCCAAGGATCGCGGAAGCATCCATTGCGGTGATCGCGTTGTTGACATAACCGCTGTGCGATACGGTGATCACAATGTGATTGGTAGTAATGCCGGTAAAGGTATACACACCGTTTTCATCGGTATACGCCGTCATACCGTTGTTCAATGTCACCCGAACGCCCGCAATGGGAGCGCCGCCTTGGTAATAGGTGATCTTGCCGCTGAAGGTGAAATTGGGCTTGATGTCAAGCGCGCAATCCACAAGCGTCTCAACAGGAATGGCGTTTACCGTCGCGGAGGTCATTTCGATGCTCGTAGCGATCGGCTCAACGGTGTTATTGGGTGTCAGAACCAGATAGCCGACAGGCTCTGACAGATCGATCGGTGTCGTGGACGAAATGGCAATCTTCACAACACCGGCAGAGGTTGTGTTAAACGTAGCATAGGCAGAGCCGAGCGTCGCCGCTTTTTCAAACTTGATCGAGCTGTAAAGGCTCTTATCCAGCTTTAGCTGCAGCATTGCCGAAATGATATCGCCCTCGGCGGTAAGCTTGATGGGCAATTTGATCGCCTCTCTCGCCTTGGCTTCGCCTGGCGAGGTGATCTGTGCCTCACTGTTTCTGTCAGCGTAGGTGATCGCGTTGTTCAGATCCGCACTGCGTGCCCCGTCGGTCAGGACAACATCACATCTGCCGTGGTTGCCCGTGGGCAATGTAAAGCTGATCTGCGTCGAAGACAGATAGGTATAGTCCACCGCCTTGCCGCCGACGGTCAGTGTCATCGTATCGGTGAAATTCACACCCGTCAACGTAGCGGTGATTCCCTTCGCTACCTCGTCGGTGTACACCTTGAAGGGCGTTACCGAGTAAATGGCGAGAGAATTGTCAATATACACCTTGATCGGCGTGCTTGCCGAACCGTCACGCACTACACTTGTGCCGTCCGAGACCTCAAGATAGTATTCAAGACCCTCAGCTGTCACCTGAGAGGCGGTGATCACGCCATAATACTTGTTGCCTTCGGTGTTGCTGAGCGTCAGCGCACTGTAAGTGTCGCTTCCCTGCACACGGTAGAAGATCTTGACATAGGTAACGCCGATGTTATCGCTTGCCGTTACGGTAAAGCTGAGCGCCTCGCCCGCATTGCCGTAGGTCACGCGTGTGTGGGTAACTGTGGGCTTCACGTTATCGATCGGCATTGCCGATGCGATATTGGAGGGGATCGACTCCACAAGGTCGGTGCCCATCACCGTGAAGTAATAGAAATATTCCTTACCGGGTTCGACATCGGTATCCACGTATTCGCGGATCGTGCCGGGAATGAGACGGGTGTTGATCTTCACAAAGCTGCCGTCTGCAGAGGTCGAACGGTATACATTGAAGCCCGCAAGGGTATCATAGTCGTCCTGCATCCAGAAAAGCTCGATCTTGTTTTCACCGCCGGTTGCCTGAAGCACCATTGCTTCAGCACCCGTGCGCGAAACCTCAAAGGCAAAGCGTGCCGCATCCGTACCCGTCTTCAGCCACGCATCGTCAGCCGCCACGGCATCCTTCACGCGGAAGTATTCACTTCCCGCATCAATCACGCCCTTCACCGCAAAATCGGCAACCCATTCACGCGGCGAGACAAATTCACCGTCAAGAACGTAATCGGTATACGGCTCAGCAGGTCCATAGGACACCATCGGCTGTACCGTTGTGTCCATATCACGGTTAAACTTCACGTGCACCGTCACATCCTGCCCGTATCCCACCGAGGTCACACGGTTGCCCTCGGTATCGGTCAGATAGATCTCGGTCACAAAGGGATAAATCGTTTCAAGCTCGGGAGAATCAAGGGTGAGAATGGGGTCAGTGACAATGTGTCCAAGTGATGTATAATCGTTATTATCCGTGACAATCTGATCAATCAATTTATCGTTTGTTGTACCCCAGTAATTGTTATTAATTATATAATATCTGTCTCTGCCTGAGCCGGCAGCAATCTCAAAGAGATTTTCACTATTATCATAACGATTCAACACAGCATTATTGTAAAACTCACGATATGCAGGAAGCGATGCCGCAACACGCAGGAGTTCTTTGATCGCAATTTCATTTGTTATTTGATCATCACTCACACTTGACGGAAATTCCAAGAGAATGTTTTTTACATTATCAAATTGAGTAATGCAGCTAAAGTTATTACCGGCAGTCACATAACCATATTGATTACCGTTAGAAAATATTGGAGTTATCACATAGTCGACAGAATTATCTACCCATCCTCCGGTATAGGAGTCGTTATTTTTGTTAACGTGATAGCCTACCAAGCAAGTGGTTCCTGCGGATATCTTGCTTAGTGTGTTGTTTGCTTCCTCACTTGAATTCATAACTGCAAGCGTTCCGCCTCTGCTTTCAGCAAAAAGCTGATAAAAATCAAAAGCCAGTTTATAGAATGTATCATTCGAAAAACGGGTAATATGGTTTTCTATACTAAGCAAAACGTATTTACTGTCACCATATGTCCATATCTCTCCAAACGTTGATTCTCCAATATCCTGAATATATGGATTAACGGATAGAGATCTATCACAATTGACAAATGTAGTGGCTGCATATGTTCCACCAAGATAGAAATGCTTACAATTATCAAATAATACGTTTTCACAATTCCCAGAAAACTGTGTAGAATATTGTATATAACCGTTATTACCGCACAGTTTACTGCAAATAGAGTTTGACAGATTGATACTTATGGAAGGTGAATATTTATCATCAAGTGTAACAGAGGAACCGCTTACTTTGCGTCTGTACAAACTTTCCGAATTCTGTGTAAGGAACAAATGATTACCGTCTCCTGAGGATGCGAGTAAATAAGGATTAATAATATTTGTATATTCCAACAAGAAGTTCTCGCTAAGATTGGCATATAAATATACAATATAATTGTGAAATGCTGCTGATGGAAACATTTCTACCGGATCGGTTTGTGTACCGTTTACCAAGAACGAACCGTCTACTGTAATATCAACAACAGATGTTTCGTTATAATCCGACGGCCAGAACTGAATCTGCGTTCCGGGTTCAACGGTAACGGTGACGCCTTTCGAAACATAAAGCTGTCAATCGATGATCCAATAATCATCACTTGTCAGCGTCATATCTTCGCTGATCGTACCCGAAAGACTTCTGCCACGCTGAACATAGAAGGTCATTTCATAACCGTCAGGGTTGAAAACATACAGTTCTGTATCCTCTTCATCCATTGCATTTTTCGCCGTCACAACAATATTGAAGCCAATATGCGCATCGTTGATGGTATCATCCTTCACCTTGAAGCGGATGGGATTGTCCGTACCGACCAAAAGACCGTCTTCATATACAAAGCTGTTACTCTGCTCGTTGAACGTACCGATATTTTCCATCGTGATCGTGTCGGTGATCCATTCGATGTTGGGATTGGCAACGCCGCCGTCAGAGATGGCATCCACCGTCACGGTAACCTCCTTCGCCATACCCCATTGATTGCGAAGCACGATACCGAGATCGATCGTCTCGCCTGCGTCCATAACACCGTCGCCGTCATTGGCAGGGTCGATCGAGGGGTCATCAAAAAGATAGGTGTTCTTCACCGTCAGATTCGGCTTCGGAAGCTTGTTTAAACTGTCTTCAAGATTCAGTGCGGCATAGGTGTGCACTTTACCGATCTTATCTACATACACCACGCTGTCCTCGGTCGCGCTCGCAAGCTGACCCATAATAAAGCGCGAGGAATATTTTTCTCTGTCGGAATATTTCGAGCGTACCAATGCCGCCGCTGCCGCCACCATCGGGCAAGCCATCGAAGTGCCGTCCCAAGCGGCATACTGATTACCGGGCAGCGTCGACCAGATGTCAACACCGGGGGCGATGATCTCATATTCAGCAGAGCCGCCGTTGTTATAATAATCCCAGTTGGAGAAGGAGGCAAGCTCACCATCCTGATCACTTGCCATAACGCCGAGAACATACGTATAGCCGGCGGGATATACATCCCATTTTTTGAGATATTCTTCGGGCGCGTCACTCGTCGGAAAGCCGTCGTTACCTGCCGCCGCTACCAGCACCGTGGTGGCAAAAGCATTCGAGAGCGCTTCTTCCACAAGGAAGGAACGGCTTGTGCCGCCGAAGGACATATTGATGACATCCGCACCCATCGCAACCGCGTAATTGATCGCCTCGGCAATGTCGGTGTCCGAGAAAAGACCCGTTGCCTGACCTGCCTTGATCGCCATGATCTTGGTGCCGTAGGCAAGACCTACGCCGCCCTCGTCATTGTTGGCAGTCATTGCGATAATACCTGCCACGTGTGTACCATGTCCGTGATCGTCCATCGGGTCGCCCGAATGAAAGCTCTTCGCACCCACCGTCGAAACACCGTAGATATCATCCACATAGCCGTTGCCGTCATCATCCGCACCGGTAACACCGTTCAACTCGGCGGTATTCACCCACATATTGGCGGCAAGGTCGATGTGCGTATAGTCAACACCCGTGTCGATCACCGCAACGATCGTGCCCTCACCTGCCGTGATGTCTTCATCGTAAAGGTCTTTCCATCTGTCATCCGACTTCAGCCAGTCGTGATGCCACTGGTGACCCTTATGGGGATTTTTTGAAATTTCGGTCGGCACATCCATTGCCGTATCTTCATAAATAAAATTGGGCTGTGCATCCACCACG
Organism: Clostridia bacterium; assembly: GCA_017453405.1. Classification (GTDB taxonomy): domain Bacteria; phylum Bacillota; class Clostridia; order Oscillospirales; family CAG-272; genus RGIG1993. The sequence goes on along the minus strand of JAFTKF010000077.1, from coordinate 978 downwards.
CCTTCAAGCGTTGAGAGTGCGTCAACCGCCTCCCACACATCACCCGAAAGCTTGGCTTCATACACCACTTCATAGGTATCACGGAAAAAACCGTCATCCGATTTTTTGCGCGTGATCTCGTCAGCCGTCGCAAGGTCGATGCCCACAGCCGCAAGCGCGTCTTCTTCATACGCGTCACGGTAGCCGCCGAGCCAACCCTTGGTCTCGTTGACCTTGAAGATAATCGAGCCTGCCACATACTGCGCACTCTCGCGGTATGCCTCGGTCGCCTCTTCGCTTTCAAGCTTGGCAAAGGGGTCATACGCGTGCTTATCGTTTGAGGGCATCGAATAATCCTTCAGCTCTGTCACTGTACCGCCGATCGATGCACCGCTGTCGGTCACCGTACCCGTCACGCTACCCACCGACGATGCCGCAAGCTCCACCGCAAAGATATGCAGCGGCAAAGACAATGTCAGCATCACAACCGCCAGAACGAGCGCCAGCACCTTAATTTTTCTTGTAGTTTTCATTGTTCTTTCTCCTTTTTCTTAAAATAATCGTATGGTAAACGCCGAAACGCATAAAATAGACACACCAATTTCGCTCACCTGTGATATCCCAAGCTACGAAATGCAGACAAAATCATCCGACCATTTCGATCTTTCTTTCACATTTTAGCAAATTCTTGATCACTTGTCAAGTGAAAATATCATTTTGATAATGAAATAATCATTATTATGCGGTAAAATGAAGAAAACAGAATGCGAAAGGCGGTATCCGTATGATTGCGGAAAAAATCAAATATTTAAGAGAAGCACATCATATGACACAATCAGAGCTTGCCAAAAAGATCGGTCTCTCGCGTTCGGGGGTCAATGCGTGGGAAATGGGAATTACCGTTCCTTCCACACTCTATATCGTCAAGCTTGCACAGATGTTTCACGTGTCCTCCGATTATCTTCTCGGCATTCCCGAATCCTCCACCATTTCGGTATC
>JAFTKF010000076.1 GCA_017453405.1 Clostridia bacterium | reverse complement strand
TGTAATCGACCGAATAGCGCTCCTCGTGGTCATAGTCAAGCCCCTTGCAGTAATCGGCAATATAGCGATAATTCGGGATATTATCAAAATTGATCTCTTCCAGCATCTCTTCATTCACCATACGCTGGATCATATAGTCCGAGGGAATGATGATGTCATATCCCGTTGCCCCGCTTTTCAGCTTGGCATACAGGTCTTCATTGCTGGCATAGGTCGTATAGTTGACCGTCATTTCCACGCCGTAGGTTTCAAGGTAATATTCCTCAAACAGACGGTTGACATCCAGCGTGCCCTCCGAGCCGTCTGAGATATATTCGCCCCAGTTATAGACATTCAGAACGATCTTCTCGCGGCTTTCTCCGCAGGAAGCAAGGGTCAGAAGAACGGCACAAAGGACGAGTGCTGTCAGCACGGTCAATATGATCTTTTTCATTTCTTCGCCCCCTTCTTTTTGCCCACCTTTTTGGCGGCATCCCGTTCACCCACGAAATTCGAGAGCAGAAGCAGTGCCAGGATCACAATGAAGATCAGCGTCGATAACGCATACATATCCGGGGTCACGCGTTTTTTGGTCATCGAATAAATACGGATCGGCAGGGTCTCAAAGCCGTTACCAACCGTAAAATAGCTGATCACAAAGTCGTCAAGCGAAAGCGTAAACGCCATGATCAGACCCGAGATCACGCCCGGCATAATGGCGGGAAGCTCCACCTTGAAGAAGGACTGTAAGGGTGTACAGCCGAGGTCAAGCGCCGCTTCGGGCAAGTGCCTGTCCATACTGCGAAGCTTGGGCAGTACGTTCAGGATCACATACGGCAGATTAAAGGTAATGTGGGCGATCAGAACCGTCCAGAAATTGAGGCTGTTCGAAGAGTTGACGATGCCGCCCACAAATACAAACAAAAGCATCAGAGAGATACCGGTCACGATATCGGGATTCATCATCGGAATATTGGTCACCGTATTGACCGCACCCACAAGATACTTGTTTTTCATTTTGTTGATGCCGACAGCCGCCGCAGTCCCGATCAGGGTTGCGAGAAGCGACGAGGAGACCGCAAGGATCAGGGTGTTTTTCAGTGCCGTCATCGTGGCTTCGTCCGACAAAAGCTCGCGGTACCATTTAAGCGAAAAGCCGGTCAGGACGCCGGTACTGTTGGAGTCATTGAAGGAAAACAGAATCAGAACGGCGATCGGCGCATACAGAAAAATAAAGATCAGAACAGCATAGATCTTATTGAGGCGTTTGGTATAACTCACGCAACAACACCCCCTTCTTCTTCACCGAAGCGGTTCATCACCGTCATCGAAACAATAATGAGCACCATCAGAACGAAGGAGATCGCCGCCCCGAGATTGTAATTGTATGCCGATTGGAACTGGCGCTCAATGGTATCGCCGATCAGATCAAAATTACCGCCGCCCAGCTTCTGCGAAATGTAGAAGGTGGAGATCGAGGGGACAAAGACCATCGTGATACCCGAAATGATACCCGAACGCGACAGGGGCAGGATCACGTGCAAAAGCGTACCGAAGGCGTTACAGCCGAGATCGGCAGAGGCTTCCACAAAACGGGGATCAAGCTTTGACAGCGAGGTATAGATCGGCAGGATCATATACGGCAGGAAATTATACACCATACCGAGAATGACCGCCCCCGCCGTGTTGATCATATGCACAGGTCCGAGACCGACCCAACCGAGAACGGTATTGATAATGCCTGTATCCTCAAGGATCGCCATCCAGGAATAGGTGCGGATCAGAAAGTTCATCCACTGGGGCAGCATCACAAGGACGATCAGAAGCTTCTGTGTCTTCGGAGAGGTCTTGCTGATAAAATATGCCACGGGATAGGCGATCACAAGACAAATGACCGTCGCAAGAAAAGCAAAGCAAGCCGAGCGCAGGAAAATTTCAAGATATTCGGCGGTGAAAAGCGAGCCGAAATTCGAAAGCGTGAAATTTCCGTCAGCATCGGTCAGGGCATAATATGCCACAAACAACAGCGGGGCGATGATAAAAAGAACGCTCCAGACAATGTGGGGTGCTGCCGCCGCCTGACTTAACAGAGACCGTTTTTTCATTCGCTTTCTTCTTCCTCCTCGGTAAGCTCGGAGAGATATTCCATTTCCTCTTCGGTGAGGTCGGAAAGGTGATCCATTTCCTCACTGTAGGTCGAATAGTCGCCGAACATATCGGAGAATTCCGATTTTTTCATAATGTGAATGGCATCAGGCTCAATATACAGCCCGATCTTGGAATTGGGGGCGGCATAATCCGTGGTCTGGATCATCCACTTAAAGCCGCCGATATTGACAATGATCTCATAATGAACACCCTTGAAGGTTACCGACGAGATCACGCCGCACAGCATACCCTTATCGGGCGCTACCACATCCACGTCCTCGGGACGGATGACGACGTCGACCTTTTCGTTCGGCTCAAAGCCCTTGTCAAGGCAGTCGAATTCCGTGCCCGCAAATTTCACGCGGAAGTCGCGGAGCATCTCACCGTCCAGAATATTACTTTCGCCGATAAAGTCGGCAACAAAGGCGTTGACAGGCTCGTTGTAAATATCGGTGGGCGTGCCGATCTGCTGGATCGCGCCGTTTGCCATAACCACGACCTTGTCCGACATTGAAAGTGCCTCCTCCTGATCGTGTGTCACGTAGATGAAGGTGATGCCGGTCTTTTTCTGAATATTTTTCAGTTCGTTCTGCATATCCTTACGCAGCTTTAAGTCGAGCGCGCCGAGCGGCTCGTCCAGAAGCAGAACGCGAGGAGAATTGATCAGAGCGCGTGCAATTGCCACTCTCTGCTGCTGACCGCCCGATAACAGATTGACATTGCGCTTTTCAAAGCCGCGGAGATTGACCATCGCAAGCATCTCTTCGACCTTGTCGTAGATCTCCTTTTCGGGCATTTTCTTCAGTCGCAAGCCAAAGGCAATATTATCGTATACGTTCAAATGGGGAAACAACGCGTATTTCTGAAATACCGTGTTGACAGGTCTTTTATGAGGGGGAACGTCAATCACGCTCACACCGTCAAACAAAAGCTCTCCGCTGTCGGGTTTGACAAATCCACCGATAATTCGAAGCGTGGTGGTCTTACCGCATCCGGAAGGTCCCAAAAGTGTCACGAACTCTTTGTCGTAGATATCAAGGTCAATACTGTCGAGAACGATCTCGCCATCGTATTCCTTGGCTACGCCTTTGAGCTCAATGATCTTGTTTTTTTCCATTTCTTTCCTCGTTCTTTCTAAGAATTTTGACTTTAGGATTCCTCCAGTGAAATCACCAACATTGTAACAAAAAATCCTGCAAAATGCAATAATTTTTCAAAATATTTTGACAAATTTTTTACGGCAAACCAAAGGATTTTCTGAAAACCTTTTCAGGAAATATAAGGGAGAGAGAAATCTTCCGAAAAACCTCTGAAAAAGGCATCCCCTTCTCCTTCGGGAGAAAGGGATGCAATCCGGTTTCCGATCAGGACATCATACCGAGCCGCTTTGCCTCTTCCTTGATCAGCGAAAGCGTTTGTTCGCTGTTGGCGACGACAAGCCCCGGGCGGTGATAGTGATAGTCATCCTGATCCACCGCGCCGTACACAAAGCCCGCTTCCTTTGCCAGAAGCAGTCCGGGGGCTATGTCCCAAAGCTTGTGATAATAGGTGATATATGCCAGTGCGTGCCCCTCGGCAAGCATGGTGAAATCCACGCACGCCGCCCCGAAATGGCGCGTTTTGAGAAAATGCTTCTGAAGCGCCTTCACAAGGGCAAACTGCTGATCGAAGGCAATGTCGATCGAATCGTAATAGTCGCTGATGATCAGAAAGCCGTCGGAGGAGGGCTTTTTTTGATCGACGAACAGCCGCTTGCCGTTTTTATAAGCACCCTTGCCCTCTTCGGCAACGTACATCGTATCCTCTACCGGAAAATAAAGCACAGCACCCCTGCAGATATTTTCGTAAAAGAGCGCCAGCTGAATGCCGTAAAGCGAAAGCCCCTGCGCAAAATTGCAGGTACCGTCGATCGGGTCGATCACGACCGTCAGTCCATCGAGGCTGTTATCGGGATTGTATTCCTCACTGACGATGTGAATATCGGGATAGACCGCCCGAATGCCGTCAATGATGAAATTTTCGATCACAAGATCGTTTTCGGTCAGAAGATCGTTTCTCGTTTTGTGATTCATCACACTGACCGTTTGTGTCAGAAGATACTGTCCCGCACGGCGGGAAACATCCTGCATCAGAGTTAAAATGTCGCTGTAATTCACTAAAATTCCTTCTTTCCCTATGCGGATTTATGCCTTCAGGACCGAATCCACGTATTCGATCCAGTCTTCAATATAGTGATTGTCTTCGTCGTCTATGAGAACACGCTTGCCCACAAGCTTTGCAAGATAGCGCGT
>JAFTKF010000003.1 GCA_017453405.1 Clostridia bacterium | reverse complement strand
CATAACGCTCGGGATGCTTTCTTGCGCGGTAATCGGCAATCAGATCGAGAATGAGATACAGCATCATCAGTCCCGCTCCCACACAAACCGCGACATCTGCCACGTTAAAGACCCACTTCCAGAAGTCAAACAGATAAAAATCGAAGAAATCGGTCACAACGTACTGACCGCGCGCATTCTGATTGAAAAGGCGCTCGTACATATTGCCGATGCCGCCCCCCGTTACCAGTGCCAGCGATACCCCCAGCAGCTTGTGTACCGTTTTATGCTTCAGGAGAAGAAACACAACGATCGCCACAATTGCCACCGTGGAAAACACCATAAAGACCCAACGGTTTCCGGCAAATGACCCCATCGCCGCACCCGGATTTTCGACATAGCGAAAGCGGAAAACACCGGGAATCACCTCGATCGATCCGCCTGCCATTAAAAGCTCGCTCCCCTTCACCAAAAATTTGGTGAAGAGGTCAGCGAACACAACAAGCACAATAATGCTGAAATAGAAAAACAGTGTCATCAGATATTCTTCTTACAACGGCGGCAGATTCTGCCTTCACCGTCTTCTACGATATCGGTCACGTACATCCAGCAACGGTCGCACTTTTCGCCGTCAGCAGGTTCTACCAGTACGGCAAGGTCAGCTGTTTCACCGACATATGCACCCTCGGGGATCGCATCCGCCTCGGCAACCGTGACGGAAGACACGATGCAGATCGCTGTGAGTTCTTCACAGAACTGATCGAGAAGCGCCTTATTCTCACCCTTGACATAAACGGTGATCTTGGCATCGAGCGATTTACCGATCTTCTTGTCCGCACGGGCAAGCTCCAGTGCCTTCATCATATCGTCGCGAAGCGCGAAGAGCTTATTATAGTCCTCGACATCGGCATCAAAGCCATAATCGGTCACGGTGGGCATATCGTTCAGAAGAACGTGCGCGGCATCCTCGTCTGCCTTGTGGGGCATGATCTTCCAGATCTCGTTTGCCGTATACGTCAGAATGGGCGCGATCAGTCTCGTCAGTGCCGAGAGAATGAGGTAGAGCGCACTCTGCGCACTTCTTCTGGCGAAGGAATCCTTCTTTTCGACATAGACACGGTCCTTGGTGATATCGATATACAGCTTCGACATATCGGTCGTGCAGAAGTTGATGACTGCCTGCGAAACCACGTGGAATTCGTAATTCTGATAACCGCGCTGTGCCGTCTCAATGAGGCGGTTCAGGCGGGTAAGTGCCCATTTATCAAGACCGAGCATATCGGCAGGCGCTACCATATCGGTGTCGGGATTGAAGTCCGTACCGGCATCACCGATGTTGGCAAGAATGATTCTTGCGGTGTTACGGATCTTGCGGTAGGCATCGGAAAGCTGAGCAAAGATCGCATCCGAAACGCGCACATCCACACGGTAGTCACTCGAAGCGACCCACAAACGGACGAGATCAGCACCGTATTTCTTGATCATATCCTCGGGAAGGATCACGTTACCGATACTCTTATGCATTGCCTTGCCTTCGCCGTCTACCACCCAACCGTGGGTCAGAACCTCTTTGAAGGGTGCACCCTCGCCCTTGGCACCAACAGCGGACAGAAGAGACTCCTTGAACCATCCTCTGTAATGGTCGCCGCCCTCAAGATAAAGGTCAGCGGGCCATTTCTGTCCATTCTCTTCCTTGAGAACGACAAAGTGAGAAGAACCGGAGTCAAACCAACCGTCAAGCGTGTCGGTCTCCTTGAAGAAATGCGTGCCACCGCAGTGAGGACAGACATAGCCCTCGGGAATCAGCTCGCTCGCATCCTTTTTGTACCAAGCGTTACTGCCCTCTTTGCCGAAGATTTCGGAAATGCGGGCGATCGTTTTTTCATCACAAATCGGCTTCTTGCAATCCTCGCAGTAGAATACGGGAATGGGCAGACCCCAGTGACGCTGACGGGAGATACACCAGTCGGCACGGTCACGGATCATCTGCGAGATTCTTTCACCGCCCCACGAGGGATTCCAGGTTACATCCTCACACGCCTTGATGGCAGCATCCTTGAAGGCATCGACCGAGCAGAACCACTGCGGCGTTGCGCGGAAGATGATGGGCTTCTTACATCTCCAGCAGTGCGGATAGGAGTGAGTAAATTCATTAGAAGCAAACAAAGCGCCGCTTTCCTTCATATCGGCAAGGATCACCTTGTTCGATTCTTCATAGTAAAGACCCGCATACTTGCCTGCTTCTTCGGTCTGATAGCCGTTGTCGTCCACCGGAACAACGGTGGCAAGCTTATAACGGCGACCGGTGACAAAGTCGTCAGCACCGAAGCCGGGTGCGGTGTGAACACAGCCCGTACCCGAATCCATCGTTACGTATTCAGCGGTAACGAGGAGCGAATCTCTGTCGAGGAAGGGGTGCTGTGCGGTCATGTATTCAAAGAACGAGCCGGGATAGGTGGCAACGATCTCATACGATTCGATACCGCCTGCCTTCATCGTGGTCTCTGCCAGCGCCTCGGCAACGATATAGGTCTCACCGTTTGCCGCCTTGACGAGCGCATAGCTGTCACGGGGATGGAGCGCGATCGCAAGGTTGCCGGGAAGCGTCCACGTGGTGGTCGTCCAGATGATGAAATAGGTCTTATCGGTATTACCAAGCTTGCCGTTGTCGTTCTTCAGGGCAAACTTGACCCAGATAGAGGTACAGCTGTCGTCGGCGTATTCAATTTCAGCCTCAGCCAGCGCGGTAACGCAGTGGTTGCACCAATGCACGGGCTTCAGATCCTTGTAGATATAGCCCTTTTCAAACATTTTTCCGAAAATCGTGACCTCTTCTGCCTCGAATGCAGGAGCCATCGTGGTATAGGGATTTTCCCAGTCGGCAAGCACGCCGAGACGCTTGAAGGAGTTTCTCTGAATATCGATATACTTTGCCGCAAATTTCTCGCACGCGGTGCGGAATTCGGGAATCGACATCTTTTTTCTGTCAAGCTTATTCTGCTTGATGATCGCGGATTCAATGGGCATACCGTGGTTATCCCAGCCGGGGGTAAAGGGAACCTTATAGCCCGACATCATTTTATTCTTGGTGATGAAGTCCTTCAGCACCTTGTTCATGGTCGTACCCATATGAATGTTACCGTTCGAGAAGGGAGGACCGTCGTGAAGGATAAACAGGGGCTTGTCCGCGTTTTTGTTGAGGATTCTGTGATAGAGATCCATTGCTTCCCATTCCTTGAGCATATCAGGCTCTCTCTGCGGCAGTGCACCGCGCATCGGGAAGGCTGTTTTGGGCAGATTCAAACTGCTTGTATAATCTTTCGCCATGTCAAAAAACCATTCTTTCCTAATATTTTAAACTAACTGTTATCAATCAATCTGACGAGCACCGCTTGGTTACTGCGGCGTGTCGGCAGGCGGCGTTATTTTGCTGAGACGGTCGATCACGATATCGATCTCGTGGTCGATCTTCTTTTCTTCGATCTCATCGATACGTGTCCGTCTGTCATATTCGCCGCGAAGCAAAGCAAGCACCGTTCTGGTGGCATCGGTCGGGCTCATATCCCAATCGCCTTCCTCCAGCGTTTTGGTAATGCCCTCCACCATTTCAATATGACTTTGATAAAGCTCATAGATCCTTGTCTTGAAATTCGCCGTCTGTGCGCGGAGCATATTCAGGCGCTCACGCTCGGCACGGATGTTTTCACGGAACTCTTCAATGACCTTACCGCATTTTTCGCGGGTGAGCTTTTCCAATTCTTCGCCCTTCTGCTTGGCTTCGTCCACCACCTGTGCGGCGGCATTCTGCGAATTCACCAGCGCACGGCGAATGGCATCTTCGTTCTTTTTCATTTCGGCAAGCTCCGCCTCAGTGGAAGAAAGACGGACGCGCATTGCCTCGTAGTTCGACTGAAGCTGTGCGAGCTGTTCTGCAACCAGAGCAAGATAGCCCTCAACTTCAGCACGATCGTAGCCGCGAAACGCGGGCTGAAAGGTTTTATTCTTCAGTTCGTTCGGAGATATCATACTAACATTCTTTCCTTTTCTTTTCTCTTTTTCAATCAGACTACATCCATACCTTTAAGATCACCTGCAAAACCGAGATTAAGATCATTGTAAAGAAGCTTGAAAAATCAACCGGTGTATTACGAAACAGCTTGAACTTGCTGAGAAGAAGCTTCATCGGCAGGATGATGGGGAAAACGAGCCGTTCCACGGCATCGAATATCGCACTTGTGCGAAGTGACGGGATCCATGTCATGATCACACGCACAGATATCAGTGCCCAGACAATCCCGAGCATAACATATACGATCGATGCCACGCCCGAGAGCATGCGCGAAACAGCGACAAGATACAGTGAAATCGGGGTCATTCAGACAACCTCCTTGTGACAGTCAACGCACCGCGATCAGAAGCCCTCGTACAGGGACGCGCCTGTACCGGGGGTGTCGGACGAAACGGGGGTTGGCGTTTGCGGTGTCGGCTGAGCAACCGCGCTTGCCAGAAGAGATTCGTTCGAAACATCCACGCTGCTGGGGGTTACGATGTAAATGCCTGCCGCAATGGTCTTCAGCTGACCCTGAATGGTATACGCGACACCGGAGAAAAAGTCGATGATGCGTTTCGTTGCTTCCTTGGATGCGCCTTCCAGATTCAGAACCACGGGACGACCCGCGATCAGATGATCGGCAACCTCCATCACCTGCGTGTTGAAGGCAGAAAGCTTTGCAATTTTCAGTTCAATGGAACGGGAGGGTGTATTCACGGTTGTACCTGCCTTTGATTCGGTTTGTTCGGATGGCTCGCGCGTCACGGCTTTCGGTGCGGCGGGCGGTAGCGAAGCAGAACCCTCATCAGGGTCCTTGTCGGTCTCCTCTTCTTCTCCAAGAAGCTTGGCATACATTTTTTTAAAAAATGCCATAGGATCAGCCCTCACTTTCGTTTGGCGTTATCGGGTATAAGCGCTTGCCGAAGATCGCGCTTCCGACCCTGACGAGATTTGAGCCCGACAAAACGGCTTCCTCGTACGAATCGGACATACCCATGGATAAAAAATAGGTATCTATAGTATTATGCACCTTTTTTTTGAAAAAGTCAACAAAAAACTGATAGGTTTCATTAAAATAATTCAGATTTTCTTCTTTTGTCGCATTCTGCGGAGGAATTACCATCAAGCCCTTGACAGAAAGCGAGGAAAATGCCGAAAGCTTTGTCAGAAAATCAGGCAACGCATCGGGGGTGATCCCACCCTTGGTGTCTTCGCCTCCGACATTGATCTCAACGAGAATTGCCATCACCTTACCGTGTTTTTTCGCCTGACGGTCGATCTCGGCGGCAAGGCGCAAGGAATCGACCGAATGGATCAGCGAGACCTTGTCGATGATGTATTTCACCTTATTTGTCTGCAGTCTGCCGATAAAATGGATCTCGACCCCTTCTTTGTGCAAGGCATCGTATTTACTGAGCAGCTCCTGCACACGGTTTTCCCCGATACAGCGAAGCCCCAGACGGTCGATGGCATAGTTGATCACCTCGACAGGCACGGTCTTGGTGGCGGCAAGAAGCGTGACGCCGCCTTGGTTGCGCGTTTGCGAGCGATATGCCGCATCGATCCTCTCACGCACCTTTGGCAGGGCTTCTGTTACAGTATCAATATAGTCTTGAAACGATCTTTCCGTCATATAACTCTTCCCCCTTGATAATGATATTGTCGTTTTCAGACAGAATGCGATAGCTTGTCGGTTCAAATTCCTCCGCACAGATTGCCGTGTTTTCCTCACGGTAAATAATCGAGATCTCACGGAATTCCACGCGAAAGCCCTTCAGAATGTATACGCCGTAAACACCGCCCTCCTCGGCGATGCAGGCAGTCGGAATCTTGAAGCCCGTATGTGTTTTCAGTGTCAGGGCAAGATCCGAAATGCGGCGAAGCGATACGGTTTTCGCAAGCGCGCCGGTGGAAAAGATCAGAGCAACTTCCCTGCTTTGATTTTCGATCACCGTTTTATCAAGCGTAAGATCCAGCGTAACACCGTCCAGTGTCACACGGTAGCTCTTATTCAAGGACAGCCGCCGCGCTGAGATCTCATCGGTTATGGCAAGTGCATAGGTCTCATAGGACAAAATCAGCTTGGCAGGAGCTTGTCCGCTCGGCTTTTTGTCAAAGAGCTGAGAAAGCTCGGACTGCTTCAGGGAAAAGAGTGCCTCGGTCGACGAGATACCTTCATACCCATCACAGCTTTGCGAAAACCAACCTGCCGATTCGGCATAAACCGTTTCAACGGGCGAACCCAAGCGGCTGTTGAGTGCGGCAATACGCTCGGCATTGTCCTTGATCAGCGCATCAAGCGTTACCGTGCCGAGAAGACGCTCGCGCAAAAGCGTCAACGCCTGAAGCTCACGGTCCTCTCTTGCGGCAAGGGCAATATTACCCTCCTGCATCGCACGGTCCATCCGAAGCATCGCGCCTTCAATTGTAAGCTCCAGCGTGCTTCTCACCTTATCAAGGCGTGTGGTCGAAACATTCGATAGGATTCTTCCGAGTGAGAGCTCGGCTGAAAGTGCGGCAAGCTCCTCGGCACTGCAGGTGTCGGGATAGCAGGCGACAAGCGGCGTTCCCTTAGTTACGCGCTCACCGTCCTCACAGAGAAACAAATAGCGATCGCCCGATACCGTCAAGGGCACTTCATCGCGGATCAGGATACAGTCAAGGGTCAGTGTCTCGGACAAAGAGCTGATCTTGGCAGGAGCGGTTTCCATCTCGTCTGCCACCGATGTGATCAGATGATACCCGAGATCAACAACAAGAACAGCGGCAAGTAAAATAATCGCGATCAGTTCATATGTCTTTTGGGGAATCTTTTTGAAAAGCGCCGCCGTCATCGAAAAAAGATCCTTGAAAAATGCTTTCACATAACCGCCCCCTTTTTTGTATCATTAGCTTTATTATGTCGCAAGATAGTTGCCCGATAGAATATTTTCAAGAGCTTCTTGCGGTGAAGTCAACGCCATATCGATCTTCACGGCATCACGGTTTCTCTCCCACCATGTCAGCTGTCGCTTGGCATAGTGGCGCGAGGCTTGCTTCAGAGCGGCAAGGGCATCTTCCAGCGTCTCTTCCCCGCGGAAATAAGAATAGAATTCTTTATAGCCGATCGCCTGCCCCGCTGTGGTTTTGGGATCGAGCGAAAGACGCCGAACCTCGTCAAGCAGTCCTTGCGCCATCATAAGGTCGACACGCGCATCAATACGGCGATACAGCGCCTCCCGATCGGAGGAGGTCAGAACATAAAGCTCTGCCCCCGGAATCAGGGTCTGTCTCTTGTTTTCCCGATCCCACTCGGTCTTGGTCTTGCCCGATACCAGATAGATCTCCAAGGCGCGGATCACGCGTTTGCGGTTGTTGGGATGCATCGATTGCGCCGCTTCGGGATCGACGCGCATCAGTTCTTCATACACATCCTCAGCACCCCTCTCCCAAAGCGCCGAGCGGATCTCTTCCGATGCTTCGGGGGACTGTAATTTTCCCTCATACAGAACACTTTCAAGATACAGACCCGTACCTCCGCAAAAGATGGGCGTTTTGCCCCTTGCCGCGATCTCTGCCATTGCCGCGCGGGCATCACGTTCGTAATCCGCGCAGGAATACGGGCTATGCGGCGATACAATATTGATCAGATGATGCGGAATTCTTGCCATTTCCTCCTCGGTGGGCTTGGCAGTTCCGATATCCATACCCCGATAGATCTGCATCGAGTCGCAGGAAATGATCTCACCCGATAAGCGCTCGGCAAGGGACAGCGAAAGCGCCGTCTTCCCCACCGCCGTCGGGCCCGCAATCGCAATAATACGTTTGTTCTGTTTCATAGCATTCAATCCAATATCGTTTTCGCTTTACTCGATAAACATGGCGTCACCGAAGCTGAAGAACCGGTAGCGCTCCTTGATGGCTTCTTCATAGGTATCCATCATCATTTCGCGTGACGACAGTGCCGAAACCAGCATTAAGAGTGTGGATTCAGGCAGGTGGAAGTTGGTAATCAGGCAGTCCACTGCCTTGAAGGTATAGCCGGGATAGATAAAAATTCCCGTGTCGTCGTGCATCGCGTGCACCTTGCCGTCCTCGGTCGATGCCGATTCCAGCACGCGGCAGGAGGTCGTACCGACTGCGATCACTCTGCCCCCACGCGCTCGGGTGGCGTTGATACGCGCCGCCGCCTCTTCGGTAACCTGAAAATATTCGGTATGCATAATATGGTCGTTGATATTATCTACCTTCACAGGGCGGAAGGTACCAAGACCCACGTGCAGCATCACGGGAACGATGTCAACGCCCTTGTCCTTGATCTTTTGCAGTAGCTCGGGCGTAAAATGCAGTCCTGCCGTCGGTGCAGCCGCCGAGCCGTGCTCGTTGGCATATACCGTCTGATAGCGGTCGCGATCCTTCAGGGGCGCTGTAATATAAGGCGGCAAGGGCATTTTCCCAAGCTTGTCAAGATAGGTGTAAATATCGCCCTTCGACTTGTCATAGGAAAAGCGCAGAATGCGATTGCCCTCCTCCACGATGTCAATGACCTCAGCAGTCATAAGACCCTCGCCGAAGTGCAGCTTTGTGCCGATCTTCGCCTTTTTGCCGGGACGGGTCAGAACCTCCCATTCGTCCAGCCCGCGCTGACGGAGCATCACGACCTCCACAACAGCACCCGTTTCTGCCTTCACGCCGTGTAAGCGCGCGGGAATGACCTTGGAGTCATTGATGACCAGCGTATCCCCCTCTTTCAGATACTCGACAATATCGTAAAAATGACGGTGCTCGCGTGTGCCGCTTTCGCGGTGAAGCACCAGCAAACGGGAAGCATCACGCGGCTCCATCGGCTCTTGCGCGATCAGCTCCTCGGGCAGATCATAATAAAAATCCTTTGTTGTCAGATCGGTTTGTGTTTTGCGGTTTACAATCATATCGTCCTCTTATCAAAGCCCCTTCACTTTTGGGCATAGTATCACAGTTTACTGTTTTTATTTTACCACAGAATCTGAAATTTTCAAGATACTTTCCTTAAATTTATGGAAAAAACTTATTCACCCTCAAAAATAAGTGCCCAAAACAATAAAACCGCCGCCCGATGCCTCGGAGGGAGCAGACTGCAGGCAAAGTTCGTCAAGAAAAATGTATTGTTATTATAAAAGTTCGTTGACAAAATGCAAGTAGTTGTTCGAAAACACATTGACATTTTTGTAATTTTGGTGTATAATATCGGTGTATTATGATCCGGAGGTGTCGCCTTGTATCGATTCGCTATTGAAGACTTGTATGAATGGAAAAAGAGTGCCAATCGTAAGCCCTTGATTATTGAGGGGGCAAGACAGGTTGGCAAGACTTGGCTTATGAAGGAGTTCGGTAAGCAAGCCTACGAGAAAACCGTATATATCAATTTTGATTCCAATTCGAGAATGGCAGAACTCTTTTCTTCTGATCTCGAAATTGGCAGAATTATTATGGGCTTAGAGCTTTATTCCGACGGTAAGATCACGCCCGAAAATACTCTTATTATTTTTGACGAGGTGCAGGAAGTTCCTCGTGCTTTGGCGAGCTTAAAATATTTTTACGAAAATGCTCCCGAATATCATATTATTTGTGCAGGCTCATTGCTTGGAATCGCGTTGCATCAAGGCACTTCGTTTCCCGTAGGCAAGGTAGATTTTCTTAATCTTTATCCCTTTTCCTTTAAGGAATTTCTTATGGCTATGGGAAAAGAAAAGTATACCCAATTGATGAACTCCTGCGACTATACAATGATGACGGCGTTCAAGCAAGATCTGATCGATTCCTTGAAGCAGTATTATTTTGTCGGCGGAATGCCCGAAGCGGTAGCATCATTTGCTACCGAAAAGGATTTTAACAAGGTTCGCAGAATACAGAAAAGAATTCTTGAAGCCTATGAGCAGGATTTTTCCAAGCACGCTCCCAATGAATCCGTACCGAAGCTCCGTATGCTCTGGAACAGCATCCCTTCACAGCTTGCAAAGGAAAACAAGAAATTCATTTATGGCTTGGTTCGTGAGGGCGGCAGAGCCAAGGAGTATGAAACCGCCATTATGTGGTTAACCGATTGCGGACTCGT
>JAFTKF010000075.1 GCA_017453405.1 Clostridia bacterium | reverse complement strand
TTTTCTTGGGGTGCTTTTTGAAAAAAGCTCCCCAAACCCTGCAAAAACTTTTGGAATGGGTGACAGAGGTATTGCTTCTGCAAATCTTTTGGAATGGGTGACGGAGATGGTGTGTCGGCGAAAGGGGTGGGAATGGGTGACAGAGGTGGTGTGACGTTGAAGCGTTGGGTATGGGGTGGCAGAGATGCTGCTTCTACAAAGTCTTGTGAAAAATGAAATAGCGGCGGTATGGGGGAAGGATTTTGGAATGGGTGGCAAGGATGGGGGCGGTGAGTGGGTGAATATGGCGTAAAGCGTGATGAACAGAGGGTTTACGGCGAATGTGGGGTATTGGGGAGGAAATCCATATTTTGTGTCGTGACTGAAAGTTGCACAGAAAAAAATACAATATATTGTGTATTTTGTCAATTGCAAAACGGCCGGAAAGATGCTATACTATATGTGCTTCCGCGATGGGGAGCGTGACAGAATACAACATTTGCTTGCAAAAAACGCCTTTTTCGTGTATGAAAAAAGCGTCTTTTTTGCTCAATTACCATAAAAATCCGCATATTTGGTGCGGCAAGAGAGGAGAAAACGATGTATCAGGTTATCAAACGTGACGGTAAAGTTGCTGATTTCGACATTGCGAAGATTGCGGCGGCGATTACCAAGGCTTTTGAAGCACAAAACAAGCAGTATCACCCTTCGGTGATTGAATTTCTTTCTTTGAGAGTGACGGCTGATTTTGAAACCAAGATCGTGGACGGCAAGGTTGCGGTGGAGGATATTCAGGACAGCGTGGAAAGCGTTCTCATTCAGGCAGGGTACGGGGATGTCGCGAAGGCGTACATTCTGTACAGACGCCAGAGAGAAAAGCTCCGTAATATGAAATCGACCATTCTGGACTACAAGGAACTGGTTGACAACTACGTGAAGGTCAACGACTGGCGCGTGAAGGAGAATTCTACCGTGACCTATTCGGTTGGCGGTCTGATCCTTTCGAACTCGGGCGCGATCACGGCAAATTACTGGCTGTCCGAAATCTATGACGACGAGATCGCGAAGGCGCACAAGTCGGCGGATATTCACATTCACGATCTGTCGATGCTGACCGGTTACTGCGCCGGTTGGTACTTGAAGCAGCTCATTCAGGAGGGTCTTGGCGGTGTTCAGGGTAAGATCACCTCGAAGCCCGCAAGCCATCTTGCAACCCTTTGCAATCAGATGGTCAACTTCCTCGGCATTATGCAGAACGAATGGGCAGGCGCGCAGGCGTTCTCGTCCTTCGATACCTATCTTGCTCCCTTTGTCAAGGTGGACAACCTGACCTATGAGCAGACCAAAAAGTGCATTGAAGCCTTTATTTTCGGCGTGAACACCCCCTCCCGTTGGGGTACGCAGGCGCCCTTTTCGAACATTACGCTCGACTGGACGGTTCCTGCCGACCTTGCCGAGCTTCCCGCAATTGTGGGCGGCCGCGAAATGGACTTCAAGTACAAGGACTGCAAGAAGGAAATGGATATGATCAACCGCGCCTTCATCGAGACGATGATCGAAGGCGATGCGAACGGTCGCGGCTTCCAATATCCCATTCCGACCTATTCGATCACCCGTGATTTTGACTGGTCTCCTACCGAAAATAACAAGCTTCTCTTTGAAATGACCGCGAAATACGGCACACCCTATTTCTCGAACTACATCAACAGCGATATGGAGCCTTCGGATGTGCGTTCGATGTGCTGCCGTCTGCGCCTTGACCTGCGTGAGCTTCGCAAGAAGTCGGGCGGCTTCTTCGGCAGTGGCGAAAGCACCGGCTCGATTGGTGTTGTCACCCTGAATATGCCCCGTCTTGCGTATCTTTCCGCAACCAAGGAAGAATTCTTTGTCCGTCTTGACAAGATGATGGATATTGCGGCACGTTCTCTTAAGATCAAGAGAACGATCATTACCAAGCTTCTTAACGAGGGTCTGTATCCCTATACCAAGCGCTATCTCGGCACATTTGACAATCACTTCTCGACCATCGGTCTTGTCGGTATGAACGAGGCGGGTCTCAATGCCAAGTGGTTGCACGCCGATATGACACACAAAGAAACGCAGGAGTTCACGATCGAGGTTCTCAATCATATGAGAGAGCGTCTTTCCGATTATCAGGAAAAGTACGGCGATCTTTACAATCTGGAAGCAACGCCTGCCGAAAGTACATCCTACCGTCTTGCCAAGCACGACAAGAAGCTGTATCCCGATATCATTTCGGCATCGAGCGACTGCAATACCCCTTATTACACGAACTCTTCCAACCTTCCCGTTGGTTATACGGCTGATATTTTTGAGGCTTTGGATGTTCAGGACGACATTCAGACGCTGTACACCTCGGGTACGGTCTTCCACGCGTTCCTCGGTGAAAAGCTTCCCGACTGGAAGGCGGCGGCAAATCTTGTCAAGAAGATTGCCGAGAACTACAGAATTCCTTACTATTCGATCTCCCCGACCTATTCGGTATGCCGCGAGCACGGGTATATCGTCGGCGAGCATTTCTCCTGCCCCGAATGCGGCGGCGTGACCGAGGTCTACAGCCGTATTACCGGCTACTACCGTCCGGTTCAGAACTGGAATGACGGTAAGGCGCAGGAATATAAGGAAAGAAAGCTTTACGATCTTGGAAAATCCACTCTGACCCATCAGGGCGTGAAGAATCCCGAAGCGGTGGCGACAGTACCTGTTTCGTCCGAAGAAGAGACGGTCAGTCTGATGCTCTTCACAACGCCCACCTGCCCGAACTGCAAGGTTGCCAAGATGAAGCTTGACAAGGCGGGCATTGCCTATGATGTGATCAATGCCAACGAAAGTCCTGATCTGGTTTCGCGTTTCGGCGTGAAGGGCGCTCCCACATTGGTTGTGGCAGGCAGCAAGAAGTACGACATTTACAAGGGTGTTTCGGATATTATTAAATACATAGAAACGAAATAACGAGATCGCATTCCGATGTCTTTGGCATCGGAATGTGTTTTCCGGGTGGAGGATAGTATGATATATGATTCTGTGATCGTGGGTGCAGGCCCTGCGGGACTGTGCGCGGCACTGTATCTTGCGCGTGCCGAAAAGCGCGTGTTATTGATTGAAAAAGCCGCCTTTGGCGGTCAGATCACCTTTTCACCGAAAATCGAGAACTATCCCGGCATTCCCGCGGCGAGCGGCAATGAAATTGCCGACATTCTTTTGTCTCAGGTGATGGAGCTTGGGGTAGAGATTGAGGTCGATGAGGTTGTATCGGTAGAAGAGGGTGAGGACAAAAAGCGCGTGGTGACGGCGGGCGGCGTATTTGAGGCGTACAGCGTGATCCTTGCGACGGGTGCGCATCACCGTTTGCTCGGTCTTGAGGGGGAAGATGCCTTAATTGGCGAGGGAATCTCCTTCTGCGCGGTTTGCGACGGCGCGTTTTACAAGGGCAAGGATGTGATCGTGATCGGCGGCGGCAATTCGGCAAAGCAGGAGGCGATCCTTCTTGCCAAGCTTTGCAAGAAGGTTACGGTGCTTCAGAATCTTCCGTATCTGACGGGAGAGAAGAAGCTGAGCGACGAGCTGTTGGCGCTTGACAATGTAGAGGTCGTATATTCCGCGACGGTGACGGCATATCTTGGCGACGGTGAATTTCGCGGTGTCAAGGCATCGGTAGCAGGGGAAGAGCGTGCGTTTTATGGCGATGCCTGCTTCCTTGCGATCGGACTTGCGCCGAACCTTCAGACGTTTGATCGCTTGGTTGCGCTGGATCCTTGGGGCTATGCCGAGGCGGACGAGACCTGTGAGACGAAGACGGCGGGGATTTTTGTGGCAGGCGACTGCCGCCGCAAGCGTATCCGCCAGATCTCGACGGCGACTGCCGATGGCGTTAATGCGGCGATGGGTGTCATTTCCTATCTTGACAGCATCGGCGTTTGATGGTATACTAAAATACAGCAAATTGTCCCGACGGATCTCTGTCGGGACAATTTAAACGCAGTGATCCGGGAGTAGATATGGAATTCAGAGAACGGTTTTTGAAGGCGAAGCGCGCCTTATTCGATACAGTATATGAAGGTTTGAATGCGGCACAGCGAGAGGCGATCTATGCCGTCAACGGGCCGCTTCTGGTGCTGGCAGGCGCGGGCAGCGGTAAGACGACGGTGCTTGTCAAACGCATTGCGCACATCATTCGCTATGGCAACGCGTATCATTCGACGGCGATGCCTGCCGATATCAGTGAAGCAGAGGTGACGGCACTCGAGGGTGCGCGGGGATACGATCGCGAGATGATCGCGTCGATTCTGGAGCGCTATACCGAAAACGCGCCGCCTGCGTGGGCGATCCTTGCCATTACCTTTACCAACAAGGCGGCAAATGAAATGAAGGAGCGTCTTGCCAAGGAGCTTGCCGTGGAAGTGGGATCGCTGGATGTATGGGCGGGTACGTTCCACTCTGTTTGTGTGAGAATTCTTCGCCGTTTTGGCGAAGAGATCGGGCTTTCCCGTAATTTTACGATTTACGATACCGATGATCAGAAGCGTGTCATCAAGGATGTTCTGAAGGAACTGAATATTGACGACAAGATGTTTCCGCCCAAGGCGGTGCTTCCGGTGATCAGCCGCGCGAAGGATACTCTGACGACACCTGTAGAATTTGCGGCATCGATCGGCAACGATTACCGTATGAAGCAGATTGCCAAGATCTACGCTGCCTATCAGGAGCGTCTGGAAGCGGCAAGTGCGGTGGATTTCGATGACATCATTATGAAGACGGTGATGCTTCTGCGCGATGTGGAGGAGGTCAGAAGCTTTTATCAGCGACGCTTCCGCTATGTTCTGATCGACGAATATCAGGACACCAACGGGGCGCAGTTTGAGCTGTCGCGGCTTTTGTCGGACTACCACCGCAATCTGATGGTGGTGGGAGACGACGACCAGAGTATTTACAAGTTCCGCGGTGCGACGATTGAAAATATTCTTGGTTTTGACAAGACCTTTGAAGACAGCCGCGTGATCAAATTGGAGCAGAACTATCGCTCGACACAGATCATTCTGGATGCCGCCAATGCGGTGATTGAAAACAACGAGAGCCGTCACGGCAAAAAGCTTTGGACGGCAAAGCGGGGCGGTGATCGCATCGTGCTCGCGGAGGTAGACGATCAGAATGCCGAGGGTGTTTACGTTGCGGAAAAGGTTCTGCAGCTTGTGCGTCTGGAGGGACGGAAGTATTCGGATTTTGCGGTGCTGTACCGTATGAACGCGCAATCCAATGCGATTGAAAAAATTCTTGCGCGCTCGGGCGTGCCCTACCGTGTGCTTGGCGGCACGCGTTTTTATGAACGCAAAGAGATCAAGGACATTATGGCGTATCTTTGCCTGATCAACAATCCCGATGACGATCTGCGCTTGAAGCGGATCATTAACGAGCCAAAGCGCAAGATCGGGGCAACGACCCTGACGGCGATTGAAGATATTGCGACCGAGGAGCGCATTTCGATGCTTTCGGTGTGCGAGAGGGCGTCGAGCTATACGGCGCTTTTGCGCACAGCTTCCCGACTGACGGAATTTGCTTCGCTGATTGCGGAGTTTCGTGAGCTTTCGGAGGTCGTGCCGCTGTCAGACTTGTTCCGTCAGGTGATCGAACGGACGGGCTACCGTCAGATGCTGATCGCCGAAGGGGAGGAAAGCCGTGAGCGCCTTGAAAATGTCGAGGAATTGATCTCCAACGCCGTGGAATATGAAACAAATAACGATTCTGCGTCGCTTTCGGGCTTTCTTGAGGAAGTGGCGTTGGTTTCGGATGTGGATAATTACGACAAGGATGCCGACGCGGTCGTTATGATGACGATGCATTCGGCTAAGGGTCTGGAGTTTCCTGTGGTGTTTCTGCCCGGTATGGAAAACGGGATGTTCCCTTCCATGTCGGCTTTGACCGAGCACGAAGAGATGGAAGAGGAACGCCGACTGGCGTATGTGGCGATCACACGTGCCAAGGAGAAGCTGTTCCTGACACACGCCAAGGAGCGCCTTTTGTACGGACAGACACAGTTTAATCCGCTTTCGCGTTTCGTGAAGGAGATCCCGCCTTTGCTTCTTGACAAAAAGGATGAGCGGCAAGCGCCGCGGGCACGGGTGTCGGGCGGCGGATACGTGCCGCAGATCATCGGCGGGATCGGCGGTAAAAAAGCGCCCGAAAAGCCAAAAGTTCCGATTGAAATCTTCTCTGTCGGGGCGCGTGTCAAGCACGGAACATTCGGTGACGGTACGGTGCTCTCGGTGAGAAATCTTGGATCGGACACCTTATACGAGGTGATGTTTGACACGGTTGGCACGAAAAAATTAATGGGTAATATGGCAAAACTGAAAAAAGTCGAGTAAAATCGACTTTTTTCTTGATTTATCACTTATTTCAAATTTTTTGAATTTTTTTAAAAAAAGGGCTTGACAAATGAGTTTTGATTTGCTATAATAACAAAGCTGTCGCGAAGAGCGGTAGCGAGATTGGTCCTTGAAAATTGAACAACAAGAGCGAAGTATACAAAGCTTAAGAAGGAGATTGAAAGATTTCCGAATTAAGAAGAGAACTACTAAAACTCGTACAATTCCTTTATGAAGAAGAGAAAGACGAACTCTTCTATAAAAACAAATAAGTCAGCGAAAAGCTAAGATAGAAGCTTGGATATGATGCTGATCGAGGGAAACCTCGTTCACATACAAATATTCGAGAGTTTGATCCTGGCTCAGGATTAACGCTGGCGGCGTGCATAACACATTCAAGTCGAACGAATTTGATGAAGTTAATCCTTCGGGAAGCGCTTTATCAAGTTAGTGGCGGACGGGTGAGTAACGCGTGAGCAACCTGCCTATGATAGAGGGATAACACATGGAAACGTGTGCTAATACCGCATGACTCAACGAAGTCGCATGGCTTTGTTGTTAAAGGGAAACCGATCATAGATGGGCTCGCGTATGATTAGGTAGTTGGTGAGGTA
>JAFTKF010000074.1 GCA_017453405.1 Clostridia bacterium | reverse complement strand
TGTTGCTTACGGTGTGGGTGTTGAAAAGACATTCCCGCTCCACTCGCCTTTTGTTGAAAAGGTTGAAGTCACCAGAAAAGGTAAAGTTCGCCGTGCGAAGCTTTACTATCTCCGTGACAGAGTCGGTAAGTACGCTAAGGTCAAAGAGTCTATCTGACAAAAGGGTTGCCTAAGGGATTTTCCCTTAGGCTGACCTGTGACTTTGCATCTGCCGACCCCCTTTCCTACACGGTAGGAATTTTATGACGGATACCCAAGTAAGCGTCGGGAGTCTTACGAAAGTCTTATTTGGTCAAAACGTCAACCATTATTATTAAGAATTGAGGTGTCAAAAAATGAAGACCGGAATCCATCCTAAGTATAGTGAAACCGTGATCAAGTGCGCTTGCGGCGAAGAAGTTACCACCCGTTCGACTAAGGGCGGCGTGATTCGTGTTGAAATCTGCTCGAAGTGCCATCCGTTCTTTACCGGCAAACAGAAGTTTGTTGATGCCGGCGGACGTGTTGACAAGTTCAAGAAGCGTTTGCAGGGAACACAGAAGTAAGATATCTTTTTCGTTCCATACTGACTTAAATTGGCGGTTGCACTCAGCATCCGCCTTTTTTCGTTTCGATTGAGAAGGGAGTGATCGTATGGAAGTTATGATCTCACAAAAGGAAAACGAGGTGACCCGCGCCATTCTTTGCGCGGTAATGACACCTGATAAAAATGAAAATGAAGTGGCAGTTTCGCTGGCAGAATTGGAAAGACTTCTCGAAACAGCAGGGGGAGAATTGTTTGCGCAAGTTGTGCAGGCAAGACAAAATCCCGACAACGCCACGTATCTCGGTAAGGGTAAGATCGAGGAGATCGGTCATTTGTGCCGTGTGAACGATCTGCATCTTGTGATCTGTGATGACGAGCTTTCTCCCGCGCAGATCAAGAATATGGAGGATGCCTTGTCGGACGCGATCGACGACGAGGCGTTTGAGATCCGTGTGATCGACCGTTCGATGCTGATCCTTGACATTTTTGCCCTTCACGCGGTAAGCGGAGAAGGTAAATTGCAGGTAGAGCTTGCACAGCTTCGCTATTCCGTGCCGAGACTTTACGGCAGGGGAAAATCGATGTCCCGTCTTGGCGGCGGTATCGGTACACGCGGTCCGGGTGAAAGCCAGCTTGAAAAGGATCGCCGTCACATCAAGCGCCGTATTCTCGCGCTGGAGGATCAGCTTGCCGAGCTTGTGAAGAGCCGCGCCGTGCGCCGCGCACGCCGTGACAATGCCGGAGTCTTCCGCGCCTCCATTGTCGGCTATACCAACGCAGGGAAGAGCACGCTTCTGAACCGCCTGACCGATGCCGGTATTCTTGCGGAGGACAAGCTTTTCGCAACGCTGGATACCACCACGAGAAAGTTTGAATTGCCCAGCGGCCGTGAAATGCTTCTGACCGACACGGTCGGCTTTATCCGCAATCTGCCCCACCATCTGATCGAAGCCTTCAAGAGTACGCTGGAAGAGGCGAAATACACTGATGCGCTGATCATTGTGATCGATGCCTCTGACCCCGAATGCCTGTCACAGCTTGAAGTGACCGAAAAGCTTCTTTACGATCTCGGTGTTACCGATAAGCCTACGCTGTACGTTTTGAACAAATGCGATATTGCAATGACTGTGCCCGAGGAGCTGACATCGCGTGCCAATAAGGATAAGGTCATTCCGATCTCCGCGCTTGACGGCAGAGGCGTTTCCTCTCTTGTTGAGGCACTGGAGGCTTTGGCGGCGGGCGGCAGAAAAATGTATTGCCTGAAGGTACCGACCTATGAGATGGGTGTGATCAATAAGCTTTATAATCTTTCGATGATCGAGGATGTGGAGTATTTTGACGGCTATGCGCGGGTGATTGCCACCATGGATGAAAAGACTGCGGGACAGCTTCGCCGCTTTATTGTCCTGCCGCAAAAGCAGGAAGAGGAAGAAGAATAAAATCATTGAACTGAAAAACTACAGTGCACTGCATTGTAGTCAGGAGGGGCTATGGAACTGTATGTAACGCTCGGCAAAGAGGGCGAATCGATCCTCGAGGTCAAACGGAGTGAATTTTTGGGCTATGCTGCACACGTGACAAGCGAGAGTGAGGCGCGGGGCTTTGTGGATAAGATCCGTAAAAAGCACGCGGATGCACGACACAATGTATACGCGTATGTCTTAGCCGAGAATCACACGGTACGCTATTCCGATGACGGAGAACCACAGGGAACGGCAGGTCTTCCGGTTCTCGATATTCTTCGCAAAGGCGGGATCACCGATGCCGTGATCGTGGTCACCCGTTATTTCGGGGGTACACTTCTCGGAACGGGCGGTCTTGTGCACGCGTATTCTGCGGCGGCAAAAGCCGCGGTGGAGGATGCGGGCTGTATCACGCTGGTGCCGTATGAGGAATACAGACTGTCGCTTAGCTATCCTTTATATCAGAAAATCCCGATGCTGTTCAAGGACTATCCCATTATCATTGACAGCACGGATTTTGAAGCGGAGGTCGTCATTCGTATGGCGATCAAGAACGGCTATTTTGAAAAGCTTTCGGGTGTTCTGATGGAAGCTTCTGCCGGGAAGATCGTGATCGAAAAGCTCGGTGAGCGAATGGATGCCGAAAAGCTGCCGACGGCGTAAGGCTTGCGGCATATGACCGATACCCAAGGTGCTTATTTGTGCATCTTGGGTATCTTTTTTTGAAAATTCGGAAAACCTGCCGTTTTTTTGTGATCAAATCGGGGAGAATGTGTGTTATTTTAGAATAATCGTGATGAAGATCTTTAAAAAAGAGGATTTTTTTATTTTTGTGCGTATATTATATGTGTAGTAATTTGATTGAAACCTTAACTGATCCGTACCCGTTGGTAAGCGATTGATCGGTGTTTGCTGTTTGACAGCATCGGTCGTATTTCGCAAAACCGCACACAATTCTCCCAAGAAAGGCAGGCTTTCGCAAACGAAAGCTACGGTGATTACTATGACGATCAGACAGATGCTCGAAGCACGGGAAGCCGAACAGCTTTCTCCGTATGCGATGCGCTCGGTTGATACCCGAGGACGGCTGTCTCCCTTGTCGGCTGACGATATGCGTACCGAATTCCAGCGCGATCGCGACCGCATCATTCACTGCAAGGCGTTTCGCCGCCTGATGCATAAAACGCAGGTCTTTCTGTCCCCCGAGCACGACCATTACCGAACGCGTCTGACGCACACGCTTGAGGTTGCGCAGATCGGCAGAACGATCGCGCGCTCGTTATTATTGAATGAGGATCTTTGTGAGGCGATCGCACTCGGTCACGATCTTGGTCATACCCCCTTCGGACACGCGGGGGAACGGGTATTGCAACGCTGTTACGACGCTTCCTTTGATCACTGTAAGCAGTCTCTTCGTGTGGTGGAAAAGCTGGAGAATCTGAATCTTACTTACGAGGTCAAAAACGGCATCCTTTGCCACGCGGGGGAGGCACTTGCCGATACCAATGAAGGCATTATTGTGAAGTTTGCCGACCGCATTGCGTATATCAACCACGATATTGACGATGCCGTCCGTGCAGGTATTCTCAAAGCGGAGGAATTGCCCCGCGAGCTTTGCGACATTCTCGGTCACACGCACGGCGACCGTATTGATACGATGGTGCGCTCGGTTGTGCGCGCAAGCACGGACAAGCCGGTCGTAGTGATGGAGTCTGATATTTACGATGCCACGATGAAGCTTCGTGCGTTCTTGTTTGAAAACGTTTATACCAATCCGGAAGCCAAGGGCGAGGAAGGTCGTGCGGAGGCACTTCTGGAGGCGCTGTATCATTATTTTGTGGAGCGCCCGGAGGCGATGCCGCGCGAATATCAGCCCACGGTCGCTTCCGAGGGCGTTCCGCGTGCGGTCTGCGACTAT
>JAFTKF010000073.1 GCA_017453405.1 Clostridia bacterium | reverse complement strand
CTTGGTTCTTTCGTTGAATTCCTTGATGAAGTTAGGGATGGATACGCTGTATGTGCCGAGGGCAGGACCTACGGGCGGACCGGGGAGTGCCTTGCCTGCGGGCAACTGAAGTTTGATATAACCTGTAATTTTCTTTGCCATGTTAATACACCTCCGAATGTGGTTCTTGAAGCGGAAGATTCAAAAATTTTCTTCCTCCCACAGGTACATATTGGCTTATGTACCGAAACTGAAATAAATGTTAGTTAGAAATACGCTCAACGCTGCTCGTTTCGAGTTCAACGGGCGTTTCGCGTCCGAACATGGACGCCATAACCTTGACCTTTTTCTTGTCGTCGGAAATCTCCTCGACGCGGCCGATAAAGCCGTTCAGTGCACCGGCAATGATCTTGACACTGTCGCCGACCTCAAAGCTGAGAACGGTAACTGCAGGCTTTTCAACACCGATCGCCGCGACTTCGTCATCAGTCAGGGGAACGGGGCGAGAGCCCGGTCCGACAAATCCCGTCACACCGGTAATGTTTCTTACCACGTGCCAGGTCTCATCGGTCATAATCATTTTTACAAGTACATACGAGGGGAACACCTTTGCTTCGACTTCCTTCGTCGTATCACCTTCCTGAACCATTTCGGTCATCACAGGGATCTGAATATCAAAGATCTTGTCCTGCAGGCGGCGATTTTCAACGATCTTTTCAAGGTTCGTCTTTACTTTGTTCTCATAGCCTGAGTATGTGTGTGCCACATACCATCTGGCTCCGTCCATATACTCTGCCATTTGGTTCACCTATCAGGCAAAGAGCCCGAGAAGCGCTTGGAAGCCTACGTCAATCAGACCAATAATACCGCCAAAAATAACAAGCGCGATGATCACCCAAACGGTGTTCTTCAGGGTTGTCTTCTTGGGATACCAGGTGACCTTCTTGGCTTCGGTCTTGACACCTTTGATAAAGCTCGGCTTCTTTTCAGCCGGCTTCTGTGTTTTCTTTTCGTCTGCCATAGTAGCCTCCTTATTTGGTTTCCTTATGAGTCGTGTGCTTCTTGCAGAAACGGCAATACTTATTCATTTCAAGTCTATCGGGGTCATTTTTCTTGTTTTTCTTCGTATCGTAGTTTCTCTGCTTGCATTCGCTGCATGCCAATGTGATTTTAACTCTCAATGTTCGGCACCTCCTAATTTATTTGAAGCATCGTGCATGACGGACACCATGCTTCCGAATACCTCCCTCAAACGAAGCGTCGCCCTTCGCTGTTTTTTCGTAAAAAAGAGGCAGGATTCCTGCCATTTCCTACAAAAAACCGCACGAAAAAAAGACCTCTCCGCAGAGGTACATCCATCATATCACAAAATCAATTCCTTGTCAAGGGCTTTTTTATAAATTTTGCAATATTTTTCTCCGCCTTGAAATCCTTTTCCATTGTAGCACAAAGTGCTCCGCTTTGCAAGAGGAAAATAAAAAAAGATACGCCCCAAACGGAGCGTATCTTGAATACAGCGTATCTTATTCGGCAGCAGCTGCCTTGGCTTCGGCAATGATCTTCTGTGCGATATTGCCGGGCACTTCGTCGTAACGGACGACCTTGTAGGTGAACGAGCCCTTGCCCTGCGTCATCGCGCGGAGCGAAATGGTGTAGTCTGCCATTTCTGCCTTCGGCACTTCTGCCTCGATCACGGTATAGCCGGGACGGGTCTCGGAGGGATTCATACCGAGAACAGCACCGCGGCGCTTGCCGTTGAGGTCACCCATGATCGCACCCGATGCGGATTCGGGAATGGTAACGAGCAGTGTGCCAACGGGTTCAAGCAGAACGGGATTTGCCTTGGGAAGACCTTCCTTATAGGCAATGCTTGCCGCCATCTTGAAGGAAAGCTCGTTGGAGTCAACATCGTGGTACGAGCCGTCGTAGAGATCAGCCGCAAGGTTCACAACGGGATAGCCCGCGAGAATGCCCTTCATCATTGCTTCCTGAAGACCCTTTTCAACTGCGGGGAAATAGTTCTTCGGAACAGCACCGCCCACAACCGAAGTGGTGAAGGTCAGACCCTCTTCTTCGCCGGGCGAGAAGGTGATCTTGACATGACCGTACTGACCGTGACCGCCCGACTGCTTCTTGTGCTTACCTTCCTGCTGAACCGTCTTGCGGATGGTTTCGCGGTAAGCGATCTTGGGGGTTACGTATTTTGCCGAAACGCCGCTCTTCGCCTTCAGGCGCGAGAGAACAACATCCAGCTGCATATCGCCAAGACCCGAAAGGAGCATCTGACGGGTTTCGGGATTGCTTTCGAATTTCAGAGTCTTATCTTCTTCGCAAAGCTTAGCGATGCCCTGCGCGAGCTTATCTTCCTCACCCTTGGTGGTGGGAACGACTGCCATCGTGTAATAAGGCTCGATATAGTGGATTCTGGTAAAGCGGAAATCGACCTCAACCGCAGACAGTGTGTCATTGGCTTCGGTGTCAATAAGCTTCGAGACAGCGCCGATATCGCCACAGCAAAGGGCGTCGACCTCGGTCTGCTTTCTGCCGCGGACGATGTAAAGCTTCGAGAACTTTTCCGATGTGCCGGTACGCATATTCTTGAGCACCGAGCCTGCGGTGAGTTCACCCGACATCACCTTGAAATAGGTGGTCTTACCGAACTGGTCAATGACCGTCTTGAACGCGAAGATCGAGGGCGTGCCTTCTCTTTCGATGGGCATCGTGGTGTATTCGCCGCCGCGCAGGATCTTTTCAACCTTCTTCTTGTCGGGATAGGGGAAGGAATCCACCATCGAATCCATCAGGGCAACAACACCCCAGAGCTGGGTTGCCGAGCCGCAGTAAACAGGCGTGATCGTACCCGAGATGATACCGTTCTGAAGTGCTTCCACAGCCTCTTCCTTAGTGATCTCTTCGCCATCAAAATATTTCATCATCAGTTCATCCGAAACCATGGCAACCGCTTCAAAGAACTGATCGCGATATTCCTCGACATCAGCAGGATCGGCATCCACTTCCGTGCGCTTGCCGCTCTTGTCGTAGGTATACTTCTTCAGCTCGATCAGGTTGATGAGCGCGCCTTTTTCGGCGGGAATCAGCATCGGGCAGATCGAAGTACCGAATTTTTCCTTCAGCTGCGCGATGACCTTCGCGTAATTGGCTTCGGGATCATCATATTTATTAATGAAGATCGCCTTGGGCACACCGGCACGGACCGCTCTTTCCCAAGCGATTTCTGTACCGACTTCAACGCCTGCTTTGGCATCGACCGTAAAGAGTGCCGAGCCGCACACGCGCAGAGCTGCCTGAACCTCGCCTTCGAAATCGAGGAAGCCGGGCGTGTCAATCAGATTTATTTTAGTACCCTTCCAGTCAAAGTGAGCAAGGGTGAGATTGATCGAAAATTGTCTTTTGATCTCTTCGGGATCACAGTCGCAAACCGTATTGCCGTCCGAGGGCTTGCCGAGACGGTCGGTTGCCTTTGCCATATACAGCATTGCTTCCGCAAGGGAGGTCTTGCCGCTGCCGCCGTGTCCGAGCAGCGCTACGTTTCTGACTTGTTTTGTGGTATAAGTCGCCATGGTTATGTTCTCCTTTTGTCGTGCAAATTCCATAAATGAGTCGTTACGAAAACTCACATATGCAATATTATACAATACAAAAACACATATTGCAAGCGAATTTGCGAACTTCGTCATTTTGACGATACCGAAATTTCCCTTCCGTTTTTGTGCAAACTAAACAAACGCCCCTTGATAGGTGCTGCGTTTTACCATCTCTTTGTCTATTTCATTCAGCACCGCGATCTTATTGCGCGACCATTTCGGCGCGATCAATGTCTCACGCGGCGCATCCCCCGTCAGACGGGCAATGACGATTTCGGGGGAAAGCACCTCAAGCTGGCTGACCACCGTCGACACATATTCCTCGCGCGTGGGAATATAGACCTCGCCACATCGGTATTCTTCTGCCATTGCCGTGCCCTCTGTCACATATAAAAGATGAAGCTTCACACCGTAGGGCGCAAGCTTTGATACCTCCTTGGCACTCGTCAGCATCATATCCACGCTCTCGCCGGGCAGATAGTCGATCAGATGGATCACACGCCGAAGCCCCGCAAGCTTCTCATAGCCCCTTAAAAAGGTCTCGTAATCGTGACCGCGGTTGATCCTGACAGCAGTCTTGTCGTGTACCGTCTGCAGTCCCAGCTCCACCGTCAGAAAGGTGCGCTCGTGCAACTCGCGAAGATACGCCACCACATCCTCTTCAAGACAGTCCGCGCGCGTGGCGATGGCAAGACCTACGGCATCGGGCAGTGTCAGAGCCTTTTCAAAATGCGCTTTCAGCACCGAAAGCGGCGCGTAGGTATTGGTGTGCGCCTGAAAATACGGAATGCATTTCACCCCCGGCTTTTTGGCAAGGTACACCGCACGCGAGGCTTCGTATTGCTCCGTGATCGAAAGCAAGGAGGAGGGCGCGAAATCGCCGCTTCCCCTGCCCGAGCAGTAGGTACAGCCACCGTATGCCACCCGACCGTCAAGATTCGGGCAGGTAAAGCCTGCATCGAGCGGCACCTTATAGACCTTTTCGCCAAAGATCCGCTTCATTTCGTAATCCAGCGTATGATAGCGCTTATTGGTGTCGGAATACAAAAACACGAAACCACTTCCCTTCCTGTTTCTGTTATCATTATATCACACCCCGCGCCTTTGTCAAGAGAATGGGGCTGACCGTTATCAAAAAGGTCAGCCCCGAAGGCGGTATTTTCAGATCATTTATCGCGGCTTGCGATGATAAAGCCGTTTTTGTTGTTGCCCGAGATCATATAGACCGAATCGTTTCTCACGGGAATTGCCGTCACCGATCCGCTTTGCACCGCGACACCGTATACCCGCCACAGAACGCCCGAAGCATCCACAAAGCTCAGCGGCTCTTCAAAGCTGCGACGCGAGACAAGGGCAACATATTCGGAAAGGGTGAGCGAATTTGCCTGCATATAGCTTGCGTGCGGCGTGCCGACATAGCGGAACATACCGCTCTCGGCGGTCATCACAAAGCCGTATTTGTGGCAGTTGGCAGAGAACCAATCGAAATACGCGCTCTTTTTGGAGGCGTGATCGATCGAAAACGAGCCCTCTTCGGTATAGACATTGATCTCGACCGTCAACCCCGTCACACGCTCGTCCGACAGCGAGGCAAGATCGGCGATCCCATTGATCAGCTGATAACCAAAGCGCACCTGCACATCGCGGTTACCGCTTTTCGCCACGTAGTCGCTCATCATCTGCGAAAAGGCACGGTAAGCCTCCGCTCTCAGATAGATCAGCCGCGAGCGCAAAACATAGCTTGTCCCCTTGTTGGCATACAGCGAGACCCAACCCAGTTCGGAAAGCTCGCCCTCCGAAAGGCGGTCAAGCTCCGAGGGGGTATACATCGATGCCACGCGGTAGGAATAGGGATTTTCTCTGTCCACCACGATCAGCGAGCCTGTATACATCTCACTGCTGGGTACGGCAATCGTGGTATAGGGCTTTTCTTCGGTCGTCGGGGGAAGCGTGATACTGTCATCGGTAACGGGGGCAGTCGTCTCGGGAGGGAGGGTTTCTTCGCTTGTTTCACTGCTGTCACTTTGGCTGACGGTGCCGTTCACGGCAAGCGCCTCGCTTGTCGTGTCGACTGTGGTATTCGGTGCTGTGATCCGCGAGCAGGCGGAAAACTGCGCAACCAGACAAAGCACCAGCGCCAGCATACATCCTATCAAAACAGTTTTCATTCTCATACTTGTGCTGTCCTTTCATTGTTCGGTAAGCACATCTTAGCACAATTATTCCCGGTATATGTGACCTTCTTTTTAACTTTTTATAAACAAATAGGCTTGTTTTTTGCAAAAAAAGAAAGACTTTACCCCATTTTGTCGGATAAAGTCTTCAGGTTTCGATTGGCGGCAAACGAAAGGCATCATCGTCCACCAGAATGATATGATCGCAAAAGGAGTCGATCTCCGAGCAAACCGTGATCATATACCGATCGATCGCGCGATACTCCTTGTAAAAGCAAGGCTTCTCGCTTCCCTTCTTGTACGGAATGCCGCAGCCCACCATTTTGCCATAGCTCTCGTAGCGCGTCCAAAGGCGCATCTGCTCGGTGGGGGACAGAACACTCAGCCCGAAAAAGCGGCGCATCACCTTCAGCGAAATGGGCACGATCTTTTCGATATCCACCCCAACCGCCGTATCGGACAACGCGCAGATCGCATAATCGCCGCTGTGTGACAAATTGAAGCAAAAGGGCGCGCCGTCAAGATAGGGCTTGCCGCCCGGGGTACGCTTTTCTTCATACTGCGCAATATCCGCACCGTATTCCATTTTGGCAGCATACGCAAGAAGCGCACGAACGGCACGCGACAAAAACGCCCGAGACGGACGAAGCAGTACCGATTGGGGTAAATTCAAACGCTTGGCATATACAACTGTCACACTCTCACCTCATTTCGCAATCACATTATACACCAAAGTGTGAAAAAAGCAAGAGGTTTTTCAAAAAATCCCGTCAGGCAACCTACCGACGGGACTTGGATGCTGTCTTGGATTCGTCGCGGATCGTGATCACCCGATAGCCAAGGCGTTCCACACGAAAACGGATCGTTTCGTCCTCCACAGGCTTCGCATAAGAGACCTTTGCCTCGCCGCGATCGAGAAAAACACGGCAGGCAACACCCTCAAGATCGTTCACCGCCTCTTCCACACGGCTTTTGCAGTGCTCGCAGTGCATGCCCTCGATCTCAAAAAACTTTTCGCAAATGACGGTGGGCAGTTTTTTTGCCTTTGCCCGATAGTCTTGACTGCCGCAACAACCGCTTTTTCTCCGGAAATGTCTTACGGTATAAAGCATACCGACACCGATCAGAAGAAAAAGAATCAGAACAGGAACGATGTGTTCCATAAACACCTCCGTAATATCACAAGGGGATGCCAAAAAGCGCATCCCCTTGCATTCACGATTCATTCGTATTGGTTTCATCCTTCGGCTCAGCCGATGCCCCGCTCGGGCAATGACCGCGATGCGCGCAGGTCTTGGCGTGCGGACAGCCAATGCAGGTCACGCCCCGCTTTTTGGCTTTGTAAATATACAGCGCCGCCCCTCCGAGGAGCAAAACGAGAATCAGAACAGGAATCAAATTTTCCATTGTTATCACCCATAGGATCAAACGATCCCAAAGCTTTTACTGCTTACCCGAAAGAGATACCTTCTTTTCGGAAAGCTTATAGTCATCCTTCAGCTTTTTATCCGAACGGATCATCAGATAAACGATCACGCCGATCATCGCAGCAACCGCAATAAGACCGGGGAAGAAGCCCTGACCCAAAGCACCTTCGGTAAAGAGCGTGCCGATCTGATAGATCAGAAATGCCACGATATAGCCGGTCGCAAGCTGCAGCGCGACACCGCCAAACATCCATTTTTTATCCTTGATCTCGGCATTCATCGCACCGATCGCCGCAAAGCAGGGCGGCGTGAAGAGGTTGAACATCAGGCAAGCCAGTGCCGCAACCTTGGTAATACCGAAGATCGCCGCAACCTCGGTTGCGCCCGAAACGAGGATCAGCTCATCCACATCGATGAAATTCGTGATGCCGTAGCAGACTGCCAGCGTTCCGACAACATTTTCCTTGGCAATAAAGCCGGTAATGGCGGCAGCAGCCATCTGCCATACGCCAAAGCCAAGCGGAATGAGCAGCCAAGCGAAGGGCGTTGCGATCGAAGCCAGGATCGAGGTATTTTCCATACCATCTTCGATCAGTTCAAAGCGCCAGTTGAAGCTCTGCATGATCTGAACGACCGTGTTACAAATAAGAATAATGGTACCAGCCTTAACAATGTAAGCCCAGCCACGCGAAAGCATCGAGAAAAGCGCTCTCTTGACCGAAGGAAGCTTATATTCGGGAAGCTCCATAATAAAGAAGGATTTGCGATTCTTGTGACCTGCGATCTTGTTGACAACAAGTGCGCCGAGGAAGATCAAGAAGATACCGACGAAATACATCAGAACACCGACCCAAGCGGAATCGGCAAAGAAGACGCCGGCAAAAAGTGCGATAACGGGAAGTTTTGCACCGCAGGGCATAAAGGGTGTGAGCATTGCCGCCGCACGGCGTTCGCGTTCGTTGCGGATGGTACGGCAAGCCATAATACCGGGAATTGCGCAACCGGTACCGATCACAAAGGGAATCACCGATTTGCCGGAAAGACCGACTTTTTTGAAAATGGGGTCAAGAACGACCGACACGCGTGCCATATAGCCGCAGTCCTCAAGAATGGCAATCAGGAAATACATCACCATAACTAAGGGCAAGAAGCCGATGACTGCACCAACGCCGCCGATCACACCGTCTACGAGAAGTGCGGATACAAGGGGGTGTGCGTTTTCCAGAAGTCCGCCGATGAAGCCCTGAAAGACCTCAATACCGCCAACCAGAAGATCCGCAATAAACGGACCGACCCAAGCCTGCGAAATACCGAAGACAAGGAACATCACTACCGCAAAGATCGGAATACCGAGCCATTTATTGGTCAGTACACTGTCGATCTTATCGCCGATGTTATAGTCCTTCGTAAGAACCTTACGTACCTCAACCTCTTTGACAATGCCGTTGACAAAGGCAAAGCGCTTGCGGTCCTCTGCTTCCACTGCCGTCTTGTCGGAAAGATCGATCTCTGCCTGTACATACGGTGCTGCCTGAAGCGTTCCTACCGCCGAAACTGCCGCCTTCACCACCTCACGAAGACCGTCCGCCGAGGTCGAAACGGTTTCCACGACCGTACAGCCCAGCTTTTCGGAAAGAAGGGCGGCATTGATCGTGTTTTCTTTTTTCTTGTTGACGTCGCTCTTGTTGAGCGCCACGACCACGGGAATGCCAAGCTCTAAAAGCTGTGTGGTAAAAAACAGGCTTCGGCTCAAATTGGTCGCATCCACAATGTTGATGATCACATCGGGATTTTCGTTTTTGACATAGGAGCTTGTGATGCTTTCTTCACTGGTGAAGGGTGACATCGAGTAAGCACCCGGAAGGTCAACCGCGATCAATTCGCCGCCGATTGAAAGTCCTTCGCAATAGGTTTTTTTGATGGGATGTGCCTTCTTCTCTACCGTAACACCTGCCCAGTTGCCGACCTTTTCATTTCTGCCGGTCAGCGCATTGTACATCGTGGTCTTACCGGAGTTCGGGTTACCCGTCAGCGCAATTCTCATAAGGGGATTCCTCCTTGATCATAATGGTAAAATATATCGTAATCCTTTCGGATCAGTCTCGTTACCGTCAGTTAGCTTATGCTAACCAACGGAGGAAAATAACGACGGCATCACAACAGGATACCGCCACAAGCCGCACCGCGCATAAGAAGGAGAGAGAGGTCGGGGCAGCTTTCTCAAACAATCGGCGAAGATTTGTTATATGGCTTACTCAACAAATATAGCCTCAGCCAACTGATTGTCAATGTTATAGCGACCGTCCTTGATCGACAAAACACAGCTTGACCGTCTGCGTGTGACCACCGTAATCGCTTCTCCGCTGTAGCAACCGAGCGAGAACAAAAAGGCTTCCAGTTCTTCGTCACCGGTTTCGATGCTTTTGATGATGTATTCCTTACCGACTTCTGCGTCTCTGAGCGTCATAAAAGCACCTCTTTCTCTCAGCGTTTTTGAGTTAGCCCTTGCTAACTGAGTATATTATAGTCAATTTTCCACGTATTGTCAATCACTTTTTTCAATTTTTTCAAAATTTGTTCAAATTGACAAAAGAAAACCTTCTTACGATAAATTCTTCAGCAAAACAAACAAACCTCCTCGAAAAAAACATCCCGAAGAGGTTTTCACACAAGAGTTTTCGATCAAGATCAGTCCTTTAGGCACATATGGTTGATCATACTTGCCTGATAGCCCGCGCCAAAGCCATTGTCGATATTCACGACCGAAACGCCGTTGGAGCAGGAAGTCAGCATCGATAAAAGGGCGGCAAGACCGCCAAAGGATGCGCCGTAGCCCACACTCGTCGGAACAGCGATCACGGGGCAGTCGGCATAGCCTGCCAGAATGCAGGCAAGCGCCCCTTCCATCCCCGCAATGGCAATGATCACGCTTGCCGTCAGAATGTCGGGCAGATAGTGCATCAATGCCTGCGGTGTCGAAACACCGAGATCGTAGATACGCGTGACACGGTTGCCGAGCGCCTGAAGCGTCACTGCCGCTTCCTCGGCTACCGGAATGTCACTTGTTCCTGCCGTAACGACAAGCACCGTGCCCAAGCCGTCTGGTTCGGGAAACTCCCCCACTACACCAAGACGCGAGTCGGGGTCATATCGCATCGGATGGCGTGCGGTAAGATAGGCGGCGATCTCCGACTCGATCCTCGTCACAAGGACGATCCTCTGCCCTGCCTTCTCCATTGCCGACAGAATACCGTCAAGCTGTTCCTTGGTCTTGCCCGGACCGTACACCACCTCGGGCACACCCTGGCGGATCGCACGGTGTGTGTCGATCTTGGCAAAATCAATATCATCAAAGGGAGCGGACTTCAGCTGTAACAACACCTCGTCCACCGTCGCATTTCCCTGCGACAAAGCCACCAATAGCTTGCGAATATCCGAATTCATACCGTTTCCTCTCATTCCTTGCAGTATCAACAGTATACCATATCCGACACATCCTTGTCAAGTACTGTAAAAAATCCCGTACGGTGCACAGAAAAATGAGCACCTTCAGAGCGTGCATACGGTATATTTTGAAAACGATATGCCGCATTTTGTATTTGCGTCTACAAATGCAGTGCTTGTCCGGAAAAGCGATACGTGAAGCCGTGTCCAAAGAAAAGGACTGAGGGAGAGTGCGAAACAATAAAATCTTTCTACAATCAATGTTTCGCGAGCTCCTTCCGTCACGCTTCGCGTGCCACCTTCCTCCCGGAGGAAGGCTTTTTCGCTTTCCACGCTACAGACAAGAAGGAAAGATGCCGGAAAATATCCTCTACCCTCCTGTCGGTAGGTAACGTATTCTATTGAATTTCAAAAGCTGTCACTTCAAGAATACATCCCGTTTTATTTCAAATTTTTAAAAGTCTGTGCTATCCTATAAAAAAACACATTGCCCAAAGAAAGGAATTTTTATGACCGTAACCGTATTTTCACGAAAAGCGATGCTTTCTCACCTTGCGACAAACGATCTCTCGGGCTGTGCCGTGATCGCCTTTCACGATCCTGCCACCGCTTCACGCCCCATGCCGCCCATCGACTATTCAAGCACCCGTGCGCGTGTCTTTTCCCTATACTTGTCTGCTGAATCAATGAAAAACCAGATGAATTTATTGGGACTGTTTTTTGAACCTGTAATGGAGAAAGCATTTCCAAAGCCTTCAACGCCAGATCCCTTGTATCGCGAAGGCAAAAAAGTGGTAAAGGAACTTTTTGAAAGGAGAAACCAAATTGCGCATCAAACAGATCGCAAGCACAACGACGCAACTCCAAATGCTATCTCCAAAGAATACGTAGAGCAATGTTTCGCG
Organism: Clostridia bacterium; assembly: GCA_017453405.1. Taxonomy (GTDB): domain Bacteria; phylum Bacillota; class Clostridia; order Oscillospirales; family CAG-272; genus RGIG1993. Next base: position 523 of record JAFTKF010000073.1, on the reverse strand, counting down.
GATGTCAGCGCAATAGCTAACAGCATTCAGACAATTGCAATAGAAAAAAGCACCTAATAGGGATGCATATTACTTATATCGCCGAGAGAGACCGTTGTGGTTGCTCTCGGCACTTTTGTTATAGACTAATTCACAATTTTATGATATAATTTTATAAACCAATGCACCCAAATTCAAAAATGCCACACTATATGGATGAAAGGAGGCGAGAAAATGCAAGAAACGAACGAAATGCGTGATCGGCTGATCAATGAGTTTGCCGAAAACTATATGGAAAAGCTGTTTTACTTCTGCTTGAAAAAGACAGGAAGTCATATTGAAGCTGAAGATCTAACGCAAGATATCGCGCTTCAAATCATTACGGCTCTGAATAAAGGCACGATTCCCACAAGCTTTTCGGCGTGGGTATGGCAGATCTCGCGCAACCGTTATTCCGTATGGGCAAAGGCAAAACATAGTCGAAATGAATCGGTAACCGGTTCCGATATCGGCGACTATGTAATTGAAGACGAAAGCGAAAGTG
>JAFTKF010000072.1 GCA_017453405.1 Clostridia bacterium | reverse complement strand
TTGTAGCATACTTTGTCGAAAAAATCAAGAGCGAGTTTTTTCAGGAAGGCTTGTTTTTGCAATTTTTGTGAAATCTTTTTAAAATTTGGGTAAACTTTCTTGGGCTACGTGTGAATTGGAAAAGAAAAAAATTCAAAAAAAGAAAAAATATTGTGAAATGCGGTTGCAAACACGTTCAGAATGTGTTAAAATAACGGTGTATGTAAACACGGAAGAGTATATGTGAGGGAACGCCTTCCCTGACAAACGGAAAGGACGAACGTATGACAGAATTGAAACGGAAGATTGCCGCCGCCATTTGGGCAATGACCGACGGTGTGCAGTCTCAAGAAGACATTGCGACGCTGCTTGAATATCCGCCCGACAGTACGATGGGCGATCTTGCGCTCCCCTGCTTTAAATTTGCCAAGGCGATGCGGAAATCACCGATGATGATCGCCGCCTCTCTGGCTGAAGGTTTTTCCTGCGAGGGCGTTAAAGAGGCGCGCGCGATTGGCGGTTATTTGAATTTTACAATTGACGAAAGCTTTTACTGTGCGATTGTCAACAAGATCGTGCGCGAGGGCGATCGCTATGGAAGATCCGATGAAGGCAAGGGCAAGACGGTGGTGCTGGACTATTCCTCCCCCAATGTTGCCAAGCCCTTTCACATCGGTCATTTGGGTACTACGGTGATCGGACACGCCTTGAAAAAGCTTCACGAATTTGTGGGTTATACCTGCGTTGGCATCAATCACCTCGGCGACTGGGGCACGCAGTTCGGTAAGATCATTTGCGCGTATCGCCGTTGGGGTAGCCGCGAGGCGGTCGAAGCGGGCGGCGTGGATGAGCTTGTGAACATTTATGTTAAGTTCCACGAGGAAGCCGAGAAAGATCCTACCCTGAACGATGAAGCGCGTGCGGAATTCCACAAGCTGGAGCTTGGAGATGAAGAAAATATTGCACTCTGGAAGTGGTTTATTGCCATTTCGCTTGCCGAATACAAGAAGACCTACGATCAGCTTGGCATTGAATTTGACTCCTACAATGGCGAAGCCTTCTATACCGACAAGATGCCCGAACAGATCGCTCTGATGCGCGAAAAGGGCATTCTGACACTCGATGACGGCGCTACCATTGTGAATCTTGATGCTTACAATATGCCGCCCTGCCTGATTCTCAAGCGCGACGGCTCGACGCTTTACCCCACGCGTGACATTGCGGCGGCGGTTTACAGAAAGCGCACGTATGATTTTGACAAATGCATTTATGTGACCTCTTCGGGACAGAGCCTGCATTTTGCGCAGTGGTTCAAGGTCGTGGACCTGATGGGCTACGACTGGGCGGATAAGCTCGTTCACGTTCCTTACGGCACGATTTCGATCGGGGGCGAAAAGCTGGCAACGCGTACCGGTAATGTGATCCTCTTGCGGGATCTGTTTGCGGCGGCGATCGAGAAATGCCTTGATGTGATCAACGAGAAGAATCCCACCCTTGACAACAAGGAAGAAACCGCCGAGGCGGTTGGTGTCGGGGCGATCGTCTTCTATTACCTTTTGAACGGCAGAATCAAGGATTCCGATTTCAATATGGACGATGCCTTGTCCTTTGACGGCAACACCGGTCCGTACACGCAGTATACCTATGCACGCTGTTCCTCGATTCTTGGTAAGGTTGGCGAGACAGACAAAGAAGCCGTGCAGTATACAGAGCCGTCTGAATACGCTTTGTGTAAGGTGCTTTCGCGCTTCCCTGAAGCTGTCAAGGCTGCCATTCGCGACTATGAGCCTTCGGTCATCACGCGTTACAGCTTAGAGGTGGCAACCGCATTCAATAAATTCTATCAGGACTGTCGCATTATCTCTGCCGACGGCGAGGTCAATGTGAACCGTGTGCTTCTGGTGAAGGCAACCCGTACGGTGATTCGCGAAGCACTCTCCCTGATCTGCTTAAAGACCCCTGAAAAAATATAATCAGAGCCAAGCTCTTGGAAAGGAAGAAAAACCAATGTCCGGACATAGCAAATGGAAAAATATTATGCATAAAAAAGAGAAGACCGATGCGCAGAGAGCGAAGGTCTTCACTAAGATCGGTAAGGAAATGGCAATCGCGATTCGCGATGGCGGCCCTGATCCGGTCTCGAACGGCAAGCTTGCCGATCTGATCGCCAAGGCAAAGAGCCTGAACGTGCCGAACGACAACATTAAGCGCGTGATCGAAAAGTATTCGGGTAACAATGTTGCGAACTACGATGAGATCACCTATGAGGGCTACGGTCCGTCGGGTGTTGCCCTGATCGTGACGACCGCAACCGACAATAAGAACCGTACCGCCGGCAATGTGCGCCACTATTTTGATAAATTTGGCGGCAACCTCGGTGCGACCGGCTGTGTATCCTATATGTTTACCGATGCCGGTGTGATCGTTGTGGATGCGGCGAGCGTAAAGGACGAGGACAAGCTGATGGAGGATGCACTGGAAGCCGGTGCTGCCGATTTCTCGGCAGAGGACGGCGCATATGAGGTGACGACCGAGGTCAGCGATCTGAAGGCTGTCCGCGAGGCACTGGAGGGTATGGGCTACGTGATCCTTTCCGCTGAGGAAGATAAAGTGCCCTCGACCTATGTGGATCTCGATGACGAGGATGCCATCAAGAATATGAACCGTCTGCTGGATGCGCTTGACGATGACGACGATGTGACCAACGTATATCACAACTGGTCCAACTGCGATTGATTTTTGTGTATACAGCATAAAACACCCCGATGCCGCGGCATCGGGGTGTTTTTAGATTGTGCGATTATTGATATTCGAACTTGGAGGAGTCGTACCAGACGACAGCGTCCTCAGGTCCGTATGCGGGAGTGGTGCCGTTCTTGAGGGCTTCATAGGTTGCGGCGATGTCTTCTGCGCTTGCCGCATAGGGAAGAATGTGAGCATAAGCGAATTCGCCTCGGTTGTAGCGTCCGTGTGTGGGATCAACACCGATACCGAGTTTGTCGGAATTGCTGGTGATGCTACCGCTTGCGTTGCTTGCCGTACCGACAAGCTTGCCGTTGACATAGAGTCTCAGCATATTGCCTTCACGAACACCGACGACATATGCCCACTGATCAACGGCGAGTCCTGCTGTTGCCGGATTGACCGTGATGATGGCATCCCAGTTGCCGCGGTAGACGAAGAATTCGAGTCTGCCGCTGCTGTCGATCTTGATCGTAACCTGTGTATCACCTTTTGCAAGAATGACATTGTCGGCATTGAGATCGTCCATGCGGACATAAGCACCGAAGGTAAAGTTTGCTGTTCCTGAAATTGCCCGATTGATCTTGCCGCCGATATCGCCTGAGAAGAAATAGCCGTCAATGGCATAGCCCGTGGGCGAGGTGGCATCTTCATACAGAAGACCGTTTTCGAATTTTGCGGTATTGGCATTGGGAGACTGATCCTTGAAGATAATGCTGACCGTGCCGCCTTTTTCGACGGTTTCGAGGATCGTGAGATTTTTGATGAGTGCTTTCTGCGCATCGGTCAGTGCGTTGTAAGCGGCGCGTACTTCTTTAACATTATCGGGATCGGAAGCAAGTGCGGAGATCGCGTTATCGACAAGAGAAGCGAGATGTTTATCGATGTCTGCCTGCGTTCTGCTTACCGTGTCGTGCCACGTGCGATAGATCTCGTTGTAGTCAACCGAGGACTTATCGAAGGGAACGATGGTGTAGGAATACGCATAATCTCTGCCGTCGTTGTAAAGACGGTATTGCGAGAGGGTATCGGGTCCGCAGGAAGCACCGCCCGTGCCGCGGGACATCATATCGACATTGAGGTAGGTAGCGGCAGTACCGCGAATGTTATAGGTATAGGTTGCCGAACGCATCTGTGCGACAGAATAGTGAAGGGCGGAAGCTTCCAGTTCGGTTGCGGCGACGACTATAACACCTGTCTTTTTGGTTGTTGAAGACAGTGCGAAGTACTGAACGCCGGTTTTATTACCGGTATCCTGAGGATTTGGATAGGGATAGAAGGAATCGGATACGGTGGTATTGTAAATACCCTTGAGAGCGCCTCTCATACGGTCGATATAGGTATCAACCGGACCGTTTCCGTAGAAGGTGATGTTTTCATAATCAGAAGACAGCTTGAGGACCGTACCGAATTTGAGCATTTCGCCCATAGTCGCAGAGGGATTCAGCTTGATATCCACGGTGATCTCACCGTTTCCGTAGACGGTATAGGTGATCTCCTCGGTACCGGCACTCTTGGAGAGCAGAAGCTCGGTCTTGATTGTGATGAATTTACCGCTTGCATCGGGAGTAACGGTGATACTGTTCGCATTGCTGACCGATACATTGTCCCAATCAAAGGTGGTTTTGATATCATTGTCGTTCTTGGCACGGGTGAAGTTCGGAACAGGACCCGAGGTCAGAACGGTTTCGCCGTTGACTGTGTAGTTCGAAATATCGCCCTTGTCCTTTTCGACGGTCAGCGAGAAGGTCTTGCCGGTGACGGTAATTGTTTCGTCATTTTCGGTGAAGCTGAGGCTGTCCATTTGAGAGGGGTTGGGTGTGATATTGTCGGTTGCTACGTAGATTTCAAACTGTTCTTTGGCAACGATCGCGCCTTTTTCTGCATAATCGGTGCTGTTTTTGAGTTTGGCATATACGCTGAGGTAATATTCGGTATCTGCTTCGAGCGTTTCAAGCTTGAAGGGAATATCCACGGTAACGGTCGATTTGGGAGTGCCCGAGAGGGTGAAGCTGCCGCTGTCGATGACCTTGCCGTTGGCAAGAAGCTCATAGGTGTAATCAAATGCCGAAAGATCGGTGAAGTTGTATTCGTTGTAAACCGAGAGTGTTTTGTGGGTTTGGGTCAGTACGTTTGTGGTAAACCAAATCGACTGGTATACGTATTTGACTTCTTCTGCCTCGGGCTGAATGCGTCTGTCTGCGGAAATAATACCGTTCTGACAGAAGTTACCGCTGTTGGGCGAGTCGCCCCACGTGCCGCCGTAGCCGAGGAAATAGCCGGTTTTGTAATAGTCGATCGCGTTTTTGTAGGTTGTGGGAATGGGAGTCCAGAGAGACTGATCAACATAGTCCCAGATGAATGCACCGACGAGATTGTCGTATTTGCGGAAAACTTGCCAGTATTCATAAAGATTGCCTGCCGAGTTACCCATTGCGTGCGCGTATTCGCAAAGCACGTAAGGCATATGGTTTTCCCATTTGCCGCGGCTTTCGACATCGTAGATCGAGGAATACATTGTACTGGATACATCGACGCCGCCGGAAGAACCAAGCGACTCAAAGTGAACGGGACGGGTGGGATCCATCTTCTTGAGAGAAGTGATGACCGAGGGATAGACGGCAGCACCCATTGAGGTCTCGTTACCGATCGACCACATCACGATACAGGTGCGGTTTTTGGCAGCCTCGGTGAAGGAGGAAACGCGGTCCTTGACAAGCTCGTTGAAATAGCGTCCTGTCTGGTCGGTATTGACGCCATAGTGTGTTTCAATATTGCATTCGCCCATAACAAGAATGCCGTATTTGTCACACATATCATAGAAGTAGCGGTCATTGGGGTAATGCGAGGTACGAACGGCGTTGATGTTCAGGCTCTTCATGATCTGAACATCCTTTTCCATCAGTTCCTTGGGGAGATAGCGTCCGGTTTCGGGGTTGATGTCGTGACGGTTGACACCCTTGAAGACGAGGGTTTTGCCGTTCAGAAGGATCGTGGAATAGCTCGGATTGGTTGCAGAGGTGCTGATGGTCTTGGTGAAGGTGATCTCACGGAAGCCGAGCTGTTGCGCGGTCGTGCCGTAGTATACACCGTTCTTATCGTAAAGCGAAATGAGCAGTGTGTACAGATAGGGGTCTTCATCGCTCCAGAGATGCGGTTCTTTGACAACGCGCGAGAGCGTGAGTGAGAGGGTATTGCCGGATTTGATCGCGCCAATCTCTTTGCGAAGCGGCTCGGAGGCAAATACCGAATTGCCTTCGGCATCGATCAGACGGACATCCAGCGAGTAGAAGCCTGCTTCCACATCGTTTGCGGTGGAGTTGTAGATATCTGCCGACAGCTTCAGATTGGCATCGGTGAACTTGTTATCAAGATCGGTAACGACCTGATAGTCAGCAATGTGTGTGCCGGGGAGAGAGTAGAGGTAAACATCACGGTAGATACCGGCAAGGCGGAGATAGTCCTGATTTTCAAAGTACGAGCCGTCGCACCAACGGTATACACGTACGGCGATCAGGTTCTTTTTGCCGTCCTTGTTGAGGTAAGGCGTGATATCGAAATCGGAAGCATCGAAGGTATCTTCGCTGTAGCCGACTTCATAACCGTTGACATAGAGATAATATGCCGACTCAACACCCTGGAAGGAGATGTAGACGCGTCTGCCCGAGGCGATCCATTCGGGATCGACATCGACATAGGTGCGATAGAAGCCGACGGGGTTGGTCGTGGTCGGGGCGATCGGAACGGTGAAAGCACCGTTGCCGTAGGCGTCGTTATCCCAAGGGTACTGTGTGTTGGAATAGATCGGGAAGTCGAAGCCTTGGGTTTGCCAAGCGGCAGGAAGTGTGACGGTCTTGAAGCCGCCGTAATAGGCATCACGGTAGGCAGAAAGCGTGTTATCACCCTTATACATCGGGGCGTTTTCCATACTGTAAGTGGTTTTATAGAAGTCAAACACACCTGCAGCCTGCGCGGTGTTTTCATTTTTGTAAACCGCAAGCTGCCACGAATGATTTTCTCCCGTCAGGAGCTGATAGTAGGAGGACATTTCGGGCGAGAAGCTGATCGAGGCGTTATAGGCTTCGTTCAGATCTTTGTAAACGATCGTGGAGGAGGTGTGGTTTTTCACTTCGTTGACCGAAACGATGCTGCTCTGATTGACAGTCTTGCCGTTTGCGTCCTTGGAGTTGACCTTACCCGTCCATTCAAGGCCGGTGAAAAGGGTTTCGCCGGGCTGTCTCAGCGTGGCAAGAACAGCATTGGGCATCGAAAGAGATATATCCCAAGGATCTTCTTCGGTGAAGGGGTTTTCTATAGTGGGTTTCTTTTCGGTTGTGGTAACCGGTGGGGGATTGGTGGTTGGTGTATCCGTTGTGTCAGGTGCAGTGGTATCATCGCCCTTGCAGGAAGCAAAGGAGAAGAGCACGAGAAGCGACAGTACGAGGATGCACAATAGGTGAAGTCGTTTCATAGAAACCTCCGAATAGTATGATTACATATAGTATACTATATTTTGTCAAAAAGGTCAATTGCTTTTTGACGATTAATTTTCTTTTCATGCAATTTCATCGAAAAATATTCGATGTTTTTACCGAAAAAGCAAAAAATCTGTTGCTATTTACGGCGGGATATGATACAATGTCGATAATGACCAATACTTGCGAGGAGACACGGTATGATACAAGATTTCAACCTTCACGAAAACCAAGCCATCCTTCACGTGGGATGCGAAAAACCGAGAGCCTACTTTATTCCGTATGAATCCGAAGAGGCGGCGCTTCGCGCGACACGCAGTGAAAGCGCATTTTTTAAATCGCTTTCGGGCGAATGGGATTTCCGTTTTTATCCTTCCCCTGCCGCCATCCCCGATTTTACCCAAGGGGAGACGATTGCTGACTTTGAAACGATCCCCGTTCCGATGAGCTGGCAGAATCTTGTGGAACGCGGCTATGATGAGCCCAATTACACGAACATTGCCTATCCCTTTCCCTGCGGTCCGCCCTTTGTGCCCGACGAGAATCCCTGCGCGGTTTACAGACGTTTCTTCTCTCTGCCGCAGGGCGTGCTTGATACCGATGAGATCTATCTCAATTTTGAGGGTGTGGATTCCTGTTTCTACCTTTATATTAATAACACCTTCGTGGGGTACAGTCAGGTCAGCCATATGACCTCGGAATTTAACGTAACATCCTATCTCTGCGACGGCAGAAACGAGATCACGGTCGTGGTGCTCAAATGGTGCGATGGCTCGTATCTCGAAGATCAGGACAAATGGCGTTCCTCGGGTATTTTCCGCGATGTTTATCTTCTGTTCCGCGAAAAAGACGCGCCCCGTCTTGTCGATTATTTCATCCGTACCAAGCTGAATGAAACACTGACCTCGGCGGTGGTGACACTGGACTATGAGGGTGCTCCGTTTGGTTATTCACTCCTTGATGCCGAGGGCAAGCTTCTCACCAAGGGTGTTGCGGATGTGTCGGGAGCTGCCTTTACGGTCGATCTGCCCCGTCTTTGGTCGGATGAAGATCCGTATCTCTATACGCTGATCCTGCAGTGCGGCAGAGAATACATTGCCGAAAAGATCGGCTTCAGACAGATCAAGGTGGAAAACGGCGTGATGTATATCAACAACGCCCCCATCAAGCTGAAGGGCGTCAACCGCCACGACAGCCATCCCTATCTCGGCTCGGCAACGCCGATGATGCATATGCTGGAAGACATTATGGTCATGAAGCGCCACAATGTCAACTGCGTCAGAACCTCGCATTATCCGAATGACCCCCGTTTTGCCGCTTTGTGCGACGAATACGGTATTTATATGGTAGACGAAGCGGATCTGGAATCGCACGGTCTTTACGTGATGGGCAGGGGTGACTGCCTGACAAACGATCCCGCTTGGCGCGATGCGTATGTGGACCGTGCCGAGAGACTGCTTGAACGCGACAAGAACCGCACCTCGGTGATCATGTGGTCGCTGGGTAATGAGTCGGATTTCGGTGAAAATCACCGTGAAATGGCGCGCTTCATCAAGAGCCGCGATACCAGTCGTCTGGTTCACTATGAGGGCTGTAACCGCGACAGAATGAAAGAAGAAATTGCACGCGGCGAAGGACTTCTGGATGTCGAAAGCCGTATGTACGAATCCATTGCGGGTATGGAAGCCTTTTTGAACGATACCAACCCCTTGCCATTCTTCCAGTGTGAATACTGCCACGCGATGGGCAACGGCCCCGGTGACCTTTTCGATTATTGGGAAACCTATCGCAAGAGCGACCGTTTGATGGGTGGTTGTGTCTGGGAAATGCTTGACCATTCGGTTGCCTTGAAGGGCAAAGACGGCAAGGTGCACTATACCTATGGCGGTGACTTCGGGGATCGCCCCAATGACGGCAATTTCTGCGTGGACGGTCTTGTGTATCCTGACAGAACGCCGCACGTAGGTATGCTGGAGCTGAAGCAGGTGTATGCGCCCCTGACTGTAGTTGCCGACAATGTGGCAAGCGGCAGCTTTACGGTGAAGAGTTATCGTTATTTTACCGATCTTTCCGATATCGTGCTTCTGTATACCGTTGAGCGCAACGGCAAGGCGGTGTATACCGGCGAAGTGTCTTGCGATACTATCGCGCCCGGGGAGGAGCTGACCTTTGAGGTGGCGTATCCCGAAAGCGGCATTGAGACCGGTCGGGTGTTCATTACCTTTACGGCAGTCAAGAAGGATGCGACCTTGTGGGCACCTGCCGCTTCTCCTCTTGCGCAGTATCAGTTTGAAATTCCTGCCGAGGAGGAAACGGTGTGCGATGCTCCTGCGGCGTATACGCTGCTTCAGAAGGAAAGCGGCGGCGT
>JAFTKF010000071.1 GCA_017453405.1 Clostridia bacterium | reverse complement strand
TTCAAATGCCTCGCTCCAGAAGGTGAAGTTTTCTTCGTCGTTCAGGAATATGCCGCGATACTTGACATCGGGCGCTTCGCTTCGGGTCAGGCTTTCGGCAGAAAGTGTGAGCGAGGAATTGGTTTCGGTGGGAACATCTGCCCACCAATACCACGGGGAAACGCCGATCAGCTCGGACAGCGTATAGATACCGTAGATCGTACCGCGCTTGTCGTTGCCCGCGATGACAATGGTTTTGTCAGCGCCTTCAATGCCCGTATAGACACCCATCGTAAAGCCTTCCCAGCGGTTTTTGACTGTGGAGACATCGATAGCGCCCGAGGCAATCAGGCTGTCGATGGTTTGGTTCTGACCGATCGTACCCACAAGAACGGCGGTTGTCGAGGAGTATGTGCCTTCAATGGCGGGTGCTTTACCGGTGACCGCTTTCAGGTCGGACTGAAGGTCGGAAAGCGCGCGAAGAACCTGCGCATACTCACCGTCGGTATTTGCCGAAAGCACGACCGATCCTGCCAGCGAAACATCGCCGCTCAGAAGCTGTTTGACAGCGGAGGGGTCAACGGCTTCGGTGGTGGGTGTTGTGGTGGATGGATCAGACGGTGTGGTCGTGACGGTTGTGCTTTCCTTCGTGGGTGCCGTGGTATCTTCATCATCGCCGCAGGCGGTGATGAAGAGGGTGGCGGCAAGAAGAAGGGCAAGCAGTATAAAGAGGAGTGTTCGTTTCATAGCGAGTCCTTTCTTTCGATGAATGTATCGGTGGTTATTCGATCCAGTTGGTTTTTTCGGTGATGATCAGCTTATCGATGGCAAGACCGTCCTCGCGTCCAAAGACAGAGAGCGTGAAGATGCCGTCTTCTTCCACTGTGATCGTACCGATGCGAACGGGGACATAGTCGCCGCTTGTCTGTTTGAAGTCGTTGGCAACCTGAACCTGTTTGCCGTCAAGCAGAAGGATCAGGGAGTCGTCGTTATCCTCCGAGCATTTGACATAAGCGAATACCGAATAGGTGCCGCTTGTCAGAGAGACCTTGTAGGAGAGACGAGCGGTTTTGGCGGTGGCGGGATCGGTGGAGGAATACTGGCTGTTGGCGTTAGGACCAAAGTACACAGCACCGTTTGTCTCGCCGCCCGTGAGCATAAAGCGGAAGTTCTTGCCGTCGGTCGAAACGGTATGGAAGAAGTTTTCGGTGTTTTCAAGTGCCCATTCGGCTTCAATTACGGTATCGCCTTCTACATTCGGTGTCACGGGTGCGCTCGGCGCTTTGGATTCGGTGTAAGGATGGATCTCAATAGCGGCAACCACCCAGTTGCCCGAGAAGGTGATGGGCAGGGTAGCATCCTGAACGGTAACAACAAAGGCGTGTTCTTCGGTTTTGCCTGCCGAAAGCGAAAGAGCGGACAGATATGCTGTACCGTTTACCGAAACCGCCATATCCGAAACGGCGTGTCCCGAAGAGGAGCGGTCGCCGATGACAACGGTTACGATATATGTGCCAGACTTTTTCAGCTGAACCGAGAAGGTTGCTTTTTGTGAGGAATAGAAGATCGAGCCGTCACGCAGGGCAATATTGGTGGCAGAGCGCTTGACGGCGCTGATGGCGGAAAAGCCTTCGGTCCAGGCATAGCGTTTGGTCGGTGCGCTTTCGGTCACGGTATCTACGGCGGTATAGCCGCTTTCTACCGATGCGGTGTCGTTTGTGAAATCAAAGAGATGAGTCGCATTGTCCGCACCGTCCTTGAAGGGTATAGACTCCTGCGTGAAAACAGGGGCGCTTACCGTCGGGAGCGGGGCATACGAGACGGTATTGAAGGTTTCGGGATAGCCGAGACGGGAGGGAATATCCTCAACCGTCGAGCGGCGGAGCACGATCTTATCAAAGGCATTGCCTTGGTCTGCCATATAGACGCGGAGTGTATGCCAGCCTGCCGTGGTAAAGGTGACGGTGAAATTCTTCTTTTCGTAGTTGTGACGGACACCGTCTGACCACGAGGAGGTTTTATTGGTGTCGACAAGCGAAGTGCCGCGGAAATAATTGATCTCGCCGCCATCAAAAGCATAGGCAATGCGGCAGGTCTTGTGAACCAGTTCGTCGGTATTGCCCTCGTTCAGGGTCGGAATGCGGTAGCAGATTCCCGAGAAGGTGCCGGGGGAGGCGATATAAATGCGGTATTCCAGATAAGGCGACTCGTTTTCGTAATCGCCGTCAATGCGGACATAATCGGCGGAGTGGTCGGGGTAGCATTTCATACTGCTGCCGCTGACGCCGAGATTCGGCACGGTCTGCCAGGACATATCGCCCACGGCAACCGAATCCGAATAGTGTTCCGCTTCTATCGAAACAAAGCCGTTGGTTTCATAATAACCGATATTGCCTGCTTCTTTTTCAGCTTCGGGATCTACCGTTTGCAGGGTTGCGGTAAGGCTGTAGGAATAGCTGTGACCGTGGGTATCACCGACGGTGAGCGAGAGGGTATCGGAAGACGAAAGCTTTTGCCAGTCGATCGTGATGAAATAACGCGATTCGACTTCGACGGTGCCGCTGTAGGTGCGGACCGTTCCGCTGTCGGTATAGGAGAGAAGCTTACCGCTTGCATCCTTGATCAGAACGGCGGGGGAGGTCGTTATCGTGAAGCGTTCGGTGGCGAGACCGGTATTGAAAATATCAAGAAAACGGAAATTGTCTGCAAGGGAATCAAAGGTCAGCGTGACGGGCTGAGAGGTGCTTTGTCCTTCTGCCGCCGCCCCTATGCCGTTTATGGCAAGATCCTTTGTCAGATAGGTGACGGTCGGTGCGCCCGTGATGACGGGGCTGCCGTTGTCGGTGATATAGGGATCCATAATGCCCCGCCACTTGCCGTTTTGCAGGCTGTTATAGGTATTGAGATCCTTTAAGATGTTCTGATACGCTTCTTCGGCAAGTGCGGCATAGGCATTGACCGATGCGAATCTGCCCTGTGCAAGATACGCCGCGTTCTTTTGCATATACACATTCTTCTGCATCGTGAAGAGGGTAGCGCGCATACGGTATAAAACGGTTTCGAAATAGGAATCCTTACGGGAATCGGGAAGGGTATCGTAGATCGCGGTTGCTTTTTTGACAATGTCTTCAAGCTTTTGAATCGTGCGCTGTGCTTCATCGCCAAGCGCGAGGATCGCATATTCCGTTCCTTCCTGATAGCCTTGGAAATCGGCGCGGTAGGCGTAGGCGATCTGCAAAAATTCGGTGTGCAGAGAAGCAAGCATTTTGCTGTCGGCTTCACTCAGCGCAAAGGTGTCGATAAAGAAGCCCTGCATCCAGTTTTCCAGCGTGTCCTTGGTAATGGACGATTCCTTCCAAGCGAGGTCAAGGAAGAAATGGGTGGAAAATTCCGCAGGCTTTAAGTCACCGACATTGAGAATCCAGAGATCATCACTGCCTGCCGTGTAGGATTTGTGCATTTCTTCATACATCAGGGAGAGAGGCATCGAGTCGATCCAGAGATAGCTGCGGGGTGCGCCGCGATAGGAAACGTGATAGTATACACCAAATCCCTGATAGGTCTCTTTCTCGGTGTTGGTCGGATACTGACGGACATAACCGTAGTTGTCATCGGCGTAGAGAATGATACAGTCCTCGGGAAGGGAAAGGTCGTATTTGTAATATTCGGCAGCTTCCTTATAGGGGCAGAAGCAGGTTGCGAACTCGCGTCTTACACCGGTTTCATTTTCGTAAATATCCTCGTATTTTTCAAGGATTGCAAGCTGTGCTTCCACGGCTTGTTGAACAACGGCGGCTTTGCCTTCCCAGCTTTTATCGGTAAGTGCCGAGCAGAGAATTTCGGAGTCGTGAAGTCCGCGCAGACCGATCGTGTAGATGTTTTCAAAGCGGTAGTTTGCCGCAACGCGGTCTTCCCAATAGGCATTCATCGCTTCGGCGTTGACAGTGTAGTCATAGGAATCACGCCACGAATTGTTGATTTTGGTGAGATTGTATTTTCCCTGATTCTTGATGCACCACGGTTCCCATTCGGTTTCGTTGTTGCAAAGCAGCATTTCGCAGTGGCTTGCTCCCATAACAATGCCGTATTCGTTGGCAAGGGTAGCGTTATAAGAAATGCCG
>JAFTKF010000070.1 GCA_017453405.1 Clostridia bacterium | reverse complement strand
TACGATATACGAAAGGAGTTGATCATTATGTCTGCTATTAGAACATCCATTATGACACAAAATTTTTTAATACAATATAGGAGAATTAATGATCGAACTGAACGGAAACCGTAATACGGCAAAAATCTTTGCCGACAAAATCGACCACCCCACAAAAACGCAGATCGCCTCGCTTTTACGCGATCCGGCATATGCCGATTCCAAAATCCGTATTATGCCCGATACTCACGCGGGGCGCAACGTGGCAGTTGGCACGACGATAACTCTTGCGGGCAGGGTCAGCCCCGCCCTCGTCGGCGTCGACATCGGTTGCGGTATGGAGGTCGTATTCCTGAACGACACCGAAGCCGATCTTGAAACATTGGATCGCTTCATTCACCAAAACATTCCATGCGGCACCAAAATTCACGATTCCCCACACAAGGCTTTTGACCTCTCTTCCCTCTGCTGTCACACGAAGATCGACAAGACGCACGCACAGCGCAGTCTCGGAACGCTTGGCGGCGGTAATCATTTCATTGAAATCGACCGTCAAACTGACGGAACGCTGGTTTTGGTGATCCACTCAGGCTCACGCCGACTCGGTAGCGATGTTGCAGAGTTTTACCAAGATCTTGCCTATCGTGAAGCACACAAAAAAGCCTCAAAAAAAGCCAAGCAACTCCGCCGCGAGTACTTGGACGAAAACTACAATTCCCGCGCGCTCAGGCGCGAAAAACAGCGCGACACGAACATTCGGCGCGAGAATGCGATTCTGGAAGGCGCTTTTTTCGAACAGTATCTGCACGATCTTGCTATTGTTACGGCATATGCCGATGCCAACCGCCGTATGATGGCAGATCGGATCACACAGGCAATGGGCTTTTCGGTAAAAAATCGCTTTTCCTGTATACACAACTATATCGACACCGAATCGATGATCCTGCGCAAAGGCGCGATCTCTGCCCGTCGCGGCGAACACGTGATCATTCCGCTCAATATGCGTGACGGCGCGATTCTCGCCACAGGGCTTGGCAATCCCGACTGGAACTTCTCAGCACCTCACGGCGCAGGCAGGATCTGTAACCGTACCGAAGCGGGATATCGCTTCAGTGTGGCAGAATTCAGGCAGGAAATGGCAGGTATCTACACAACGACCGCAACAGAAGCCTCGATCGACGAATGTCCGATGGTATATAAAGATCCCAAAATCATTCTCAAAGCGATCACATCCACGGTAACAATCGACGAGATCATACGCCCCATCTACAATTTCAAAGCCACATAAGGATTCCATACAGCAAAACAAAAGCACCGATACCGCGATGAAAGCCATCGCTATCGGTGCTTTTATGTATGGGATACCTTGCAGTCCCGTATCATATTTTCGATGTAAAAATACCGTTTCTTAAAAACGCCGCGTGACTGCATTTCAAGAAGCTCATCAAGCGTGATGATTTTCACATCACTGACCTCGTCTGCCTGCAAGGAAAATTCCTCGCTCGTGACATTTTGTCTGAAGATCCATACATCACAAATTGCTTTTGCGCCTACGGGAAAACGGCGCTTATACCGTTTATACAGCGTTCCGTTTTCTTCCTTCAGCGTGATGCCCAACTCCTCGCGCACTTCACGAAGTACCGCGCTTTTGGAATCCTCGCCGGCTTTGGCACAGCCGCCGGTACACTCCCACGTGCCGCCAAAGCTTTTCCCTTTCTGACGGCGAGAAATCACCACGCGACCGTCATCGGAAATGATCCACGCATATACCACGAGATGATACTCGTGCGGCCCGAGATCATGCTTACCGCGAATCGCGACCTTGCCTTCGATCTTGCGATAGTCTTCCCCGTACACATCCCAATATTCGCGCACGGCAATCACCTCTTCTCTGATAAATCAACTACTTTGCAAAGCATCATAGCAAATACCTTTAGCAGTATAGTATGATTATACACCAATTGTAAAATCTTGTCAATAAGCGCCGCTATGAAAAATGAAAGTTTTTTCATTTTTTTGCCATTTTCATAAAAAAGAAGCGCGGAAGAACCAAGAGCTACAAACTCCGATCTCCCACGCGGGTTATTCTTTGGGTTCAAACAGCATAAGATTCCGCCGTATCGTTTCCCGTTTTCGCCATGCGTATGCACGGCGCGCAAATGCCTCGTCACACATACCGTCCAGTGTTGCCACCGTCAGATACGGTATCAGCGCCGATCGAAAAAATTCGATCGGTGTTTCTTCAGGCGTTTGGTTGTACGGACAAACCTCCTGACAAATATCACACCCCCACACCGATCCGATCTCCACAAGCGACCGTTCTTCCTCAGCAAGCAAGCTTCCCTTTTTTTGTGAAAGTGCGGATAAACAAAGCTCCTTTTTGTGGCAAGCTACCCGACAAGCACCGCAGTGCGCGCATTCGGCAAATGAAAAATCACAGCGTGTGCCGATCTCGTCATACGGAATATCACACAAAACCTCGGCAAGAAACACATACGACCCATAGCGTTCTGTCAGCACAAGACCGTTATCGCCAAGAACGCCGATTCCGGCAAGAACCGCCGCGTGACGTTCGTCGATTGGCGAATTGTCCGCAAAAACAGCAAAATGATATTCCGAAAACAGCGCAGACAGCTTGGGAACGATCCGCTTTTCCAGTTCTTTGACAAACAAATGGTAATCCTCTGCCACAGCGTACCGCGAAAGATTGCGTGGCGAAGCAATCGTCACATAATACGGAATTGCCAACATTATCACGCTCTTCGCTTGAAATCCGAGTCGCTCCAGCTTATGCGGTTGAAGAATACGGCAGGCTGAAAAAGGCAACGCTTCACAGAGGAAAATCATTTCCTCTGTGAAGACGTTGCGTAATACATCGATCATACTCTTGCCTTGGTGCGGATCTCTTCCAGAATCATACCGAAGAAATCATCCTGCGACATTGCGCCAAGGTCGCCCTTATCGCGCGAGCCAACCGAAACCGTGCCGTTTTCAAGCTCCTGCGCGCCGATCACAAGGCGATACGGAATCTTATTCAGACGCGCTTCGCGGATCTTATATCCGATCGTTTCATTTCTGTCATCGACTTCCACACGCATACCGGCAGCTTCCAGCTTCGAAGCAAACTCGTGCGCATAGGCATTTTGTTCCGTACCGATGGGAAGAAGCTTGACCTGAACAGGCGCAAGCCATGTCGGGAACGCGCCTGCATAC
>JAFTKF010000069.1 GCA_017453405.1 Clostridia bacterium | reverse complement strand
CAAGACCACACCCTACCACACCTTCACATTGAAGGACGGTGCTGAAGGTAAGATGGAGATCACCTTCACCTTTACCACGCCCGAATCCATGACGCCCGGCACGGAAATTCTCTTCAAACTGCCCACCAACTACTCCCGTCAGTGTACTTGGAAGTTCACCTCGACAACGAGCGGAGCAAGCGAAAAAACAGGCTCCTGCTACAACGACAGCGACAAGACCGCCTGCATCCTCTCGCTCGGTACGATGAACGCGGGCGACACCGGCACACTCACCGTCACCGTCGACGGCTCGCAGTTCTATATCGACCGCGACGAGCAGAACGGCATCTTCTACTATGTCGATGAAGCACGCTACGCCGAAACAATGACCACCCTTGCCGAAGGCAACCTCAACATTGAGGAATACACCGAAAGCTATTTCAAGGGCACACTGACCGCAAAAGACGGCAAGACCTCGGTCTTCACCTCGATTCCCTACGAAAAGTATTGGGAAGTCCGCGTAGACGGTAAGCCGGTTGAAACCTATATGACCTGCGCCGCCCTCGTTGGCTTTGATGTCGGAAGCGAAGGCACACACACCATTGAGATCGAATATGTATCGGGCGCTCTGAACACCGGTATCGCCATCTCGGTGACCGGACTTGTTCTCTTCTTCGGTTGGGTCGCAGCCGACTGCATCTTTTTCAGAAAGAAGCGCCTTGCCGGAGCGGTTCTCGATTACGACTGCCTCTCTGAAGGCGACTATCAGAATGATGAATACGACGAAGAAGCCGAGTTCGCGCTGAAAAAAGCCCGTCGCTACGAAAAAAAGCACAGAGGCAGATAACCCGACAGTCATCCTGAACCAAACACCCACAAACCGAATTCTATCGGCTTGTGGGTGTTTTTTTCAAGGCTAAGACTGCGCTTATTCACCAAAAAAGTATGAATCGATCGCACTTTCCGACGCAAAAAACAGCGTGTTCTCGGCTTTGAGAGAACACGCTGTTATGATTACTTATTACCGCGCTTGACCTTCAGACCCGCATTTTCGGGCTTTTCAAGCTCTTCGTCAACAATCGCAAGCAGCTTTACGGCATCCTCACCGAATACCTCGTCCTTCTTGCACTTGGTCAGCCATCTTGCGGCATCCACGATCTTTTTGGTGGTGTCAAGACCAAAGAGGAAGCAAGCACCGACATAGAACTGCGCGGGAAGATTGCCCTTGCCTGCAGCAGACAGGAAGGAACGGAATGCCCAGTTGTATTTACCGAGACAGAGGCAAACACAGCCAAATTCATACGCATCGTCAGCAGGCACCAAGAACAGCGCTTCGCTCTGCGTTTCAAACAGCTCGTCGGTCATCTCAGCGGCTTTTGCCTGATAGGTTGCCACCTTCTCCTCGCCAAGCTTGGCAAGGAAGCTTCTGTAAAATTCCTTTTTGAATTCCTCGGTGACAGTCGACTGCGCACTCTTGGGAGTCGTGCGGATCAGGGACTTCTTAACAGGGGGCTGTACCGGTGCGGGAACAACGGGAACAACAGGCGTCTCAAGTGTCACAACAGTCGTTTCTTCAGTCGTCTCTTCAACAGTCTCTTCGACTTTTTCAACCGTTTCTTCCACCGTCTCGGTCGGCGAAACAGGAAGATCGACATCGAGCGTGACCTGAGTGGGAAGCTCTTCAACTTCCTCGGTCTCTTCCACTTCTTCGACTTTTTCTTCTTCCTCCGTCTTCTCGTCCTCTTCCACGGGAGTGGGCACGACGGGAAGCTCGTCAATGATGGCAAAGGAGGTCTGAAGAGCACCCTCCTCCTCGGTAACGATCGGCGTATCTACCGTAACGATCGGCTCTTCCACGATTTCGGTGAGCACTTCTTCCACCGCAGTGGGCGCGGCTACCGAAACGATCGAATCGGTATAATCGTAATGATAGGTTGCCTTCAGAAGCGTTTCGTTACGGGTGGGCTTGACGGTGATCTGACGCCAGATATCGTCAGCTTCATCAAAATACACATCGGTGATCGCGGGGCAATTGTCAAACGCACCGTATTCGATCTCACGCAGACTGCTCGAAAAAGCGATCTTTTCAAGACTTCTGCAGGCGGCAAAGGTGCTCCACTTGATCACCTCAACGCCCTTACCGATGGCAAGATTTTTAAGACCGTAGCATTCCATAAACGCCTTTTCCCCGATCTCGATCACCTCGTCACCAATGGCGAATTCCTCGAGCGAAATACAGCGCGCAAACGCCTCGTCATTGATCGAGGTCACGCTGGCAGGCAGAGTGACACTCTTCAGAGAGAGACACATATAGAAGGTCTTGGCGGCAATAAACGGAACGCCCTCGGGAATGATGACATTGTCAAGCTTCTTGCAGGACGAAAAGGCATTCTTTTCGATCAGCGAAACGGTTTTGGGAATTTCCACGCTTTCGAGATTTTGGCAGTTATCAAAGGCACGCTCGCCAATGGTCACGACCCCCTTGGGGATGACGACCGAAACAATGTCGGTATTAAAAGCAAATGCCTGCGCGCCGATCGCGCGAACGTGTTCGGGAATGACGACATTCGTCTCGTTACCCGTATATTTTACCAGAATATTTTTTTCAATGCGGAAGCTATCCATACTTATTTGAAACTCCTTATCCGAGAATCTTGTGGGGCTAAATGGCGATACCCTATAGTCT
>JAFTKF010000002.1 GCA_017453405.1 Clostridia bacterium | reverse complement strand
TGCGCTGGCAACGGCGGAGTTCCTCGCATCGCTGTACCGTGTGCTGGATGCCTTTGACCGCGCGTATACCGAAGAAAAGCTGTCCTACGGCGTTCTGGATTTTGCCGATCTTGAACGCTACGCTTATACGCTTCTTGTCAAAGAGAATCAGCCCACAGCCCTTGCCGAATCGGTGCAGAAAAAATACGATGCCATTTTTATTGATGAATATCAGGATACCAACAAATTGCAGGATGCGATCTTTCAGGCGATCTCGCGGAAAAACCGTTTTATGGTGGGCGATATCAAGCAGTCGATCTACGGCTTCCGCGGTGCGGTCCCTGAATTGTTTTCGCATTACCGTGACACCTTTCCCTTTTATCGGGGATATCCCGGCAAGCGGGAGGGAACGATCTTTCTTTCAGAGAACTTCCGTTGTGACAGCAGCGTAATCGATTACAGCAACGCGGTGTTTGACAAGCTGTTTCACAACAACAGCGGCAGAGTGCCGTATCTGAAAGAGGATGCTCTCAGAATGGGCAAGGATGCGGAGGAGGACAGCGCGCTTTCCACAAAGCTTTTCCTTGTCAACAACGAGGATATGACGGAATACGAGGCTGTGGCACGAGAAATTCTCGCGCTGAGGCGTTCGGGTGTGCCAGCCAAGGAGATCGTGATCCTGCTTCGATCAATGACAAACGCCGAAAAATACCGCCTTGCGCTGGATGAGCTGGCGATCAGCTGTCAGTGCGGCAGAGGGGACGATGTGCTGTTCCAGCATCCCGAGGTGTTGTTGCTGATTGCCCTGCTCAATGTGATCGACAATCCTACGCGTGACATTTATCTTGCGGCAACGCTGAAAAGCCCGCTGTTCGGCATTACGCTCGGCGAGCTTGCGCTTCTCAGAAAGCAGTATCCCGCGCTGTCGCTGTATGCTTCGCTTCTTGCCTATCGGGAAGGGGAGAAAGAGGATGCGGATGCGGTATTTTCAAAAAAGCTGGATGCCTTCTTTACCTTTCTTGAAAAAGCAAGACGGTATGCCGAGCTTCAAAGCTCGGACAAGGTCATTCGTTATCTCTTTGCCACCACACCGCTCCGCGCGATCTCGGTCAAATACTGCGGCAACTGTGATGCGCTGATGGCGTTTTATGACTATGCCCGTGCCTATGAGGCACAGGGCTTCCGCGGCGTACACGCGCTCTGCCGTCTGGTCAGCGAGGTCGATCAGGGAGAAGACAAAAACAAACCGAAGCTTGCGGGGGGAATCGATCTTTCCAGCGTTCGGATCATGTCGATCCACGCTTCTAAGGGCTGTGAGTTTGAATACGTGTTCCTTGCCGATACCGCGAAAACCTTTAACGCGATGGACGAAAGCCGTTCACTGGTCTATGAAAAGGATCTCGGCGTGGGGTTACGGCTTCGCGCACGGGAGGGCTTTATCCGCTATGATACACTTCTGCGCTGTGCGATCTCTTTGAAAATGCGGGAGAATCGCTATGACGAGGAGATGCGAATTCTTTACGTTGCCTTGACACGCGCCAAAAAGCAATTGATCCTATCGGCAAGTGTGAAGGATCGGGCGGCGTATGATGCCTTTCTTGAAAAAAATCGCCGCGAGCGGTTGGATCATCCCTATCTCTATACTCACCTGAACAATTACCGCGATATGCTGGCGGCGGCGTGCTGTCAATATCCGTGGACATCTCCGTTGCAGTCTCAAACAACTACATTGTCAGGCAATACTGCCGGTGGCGTCACAGTTGCCAAAGGTGAACCCACGACAGAGGAGCTGAAACGCCGACTGCAGTGGCGCTATCCCTACGAAGGGCTTCTCACACTGCCGAGCAAGCTTTCGGTATCCCGTTTGCACCCCGGTATCCTTGATGAAAATGCCGAGGTGCTGGTGCGCTCCGAGCAGGCGGATTTTGATAAGCTTCCGCTCTTTATGCAGGATACGCTTGCGCCAACGGGGGCAGAGCGCGGCACGGCGACGCATTTATTTATGCAGTTTTGCGATTTCGATGCGGTCGTACAAAACGGGATCGAGCAGGAGATCGGTCGCTTGGTGGAAAAAAGCTTTATCACCGCGGGTATTGCCGCGCTGATCGATCGCTATCATTTGAAACGCTTCTTTCAAAGTCCTCTTTTCAAGCGGATTCTTGCCGCCAAGGAGGTGCACCGTGAGGAACGCTTCCACATTCGCGTCAAGGCGTCGATGCTGACAGAACGCGAAGGGCGTAAGGAGGAGCTTGCAAACGAATACATTCTGGTGCAGGGCGTCGTGGACTGTCTGATCCGCGAAGCGGACGGATCGCTGGTTCTGATCGATTATAAGACCGACCGAACGCCCAAAGACTATGAGGCTGCCAAGCGTATGCTTCTCGATCGCTATACTTCTCAGCTTTCCTATTACCGTATGGCACTGGAAGAGATCTACCAAACGCCGATCAAGGAAGCGCTTCTGTATTCCTTCTCGCTCGGCGACACCGTGGCAGTAGAGCTGTCACCCCTTTCATAACGTCAGGAAAGTCTTCTGCGGCTGCGGTTTGCCAGGATCACGCCGCAGGCAATTTTACCCTGCGCATTTCCCGAGGGCTGTGTTTCGAAATCGTCGTACGACTGATGCAGGATCACAGCCCTTGTGAGTATTTCTTCTACCGTGAAGCGGTTGCTCAGAACGCTTGCATAGGCATATCCGTTCGCGCCGAAGAGGGGCGGCAGATCGCCGCGGTGAAAGGGATGCGGACAGTTCTCGGGATTATAATGTGCCCCGACATCCGCAAAAGGATCGTTTTCATCGCCCTGACACCTGCCGTTTTCGTGAATGTGAAACGCGAAGATCGGCGAGGCGCAAAGCTGACGCGCCGTGGGTAGTCCTATGACAGTGGTATTCACGAGAACACCGTAAGGCGTTTGGTAAAAGAATACCTTGCCGTGCAAGCGAGGGTGAGAAGCATCACCTTTAAGGATCGCATACGCATCGGGCGGCATCAGAAGTCTTTTCGTAAATGGATAAAACACCGTATATCACCTCATATGCAGTATATGGGCGCTCTCGTAAAATGCGAGTTGGGCGGGAAAATGAATAACAAAAAGAAGGGGCTGGCTCAAATGCAAAAATTTGAGTCAGCCTTACGTTAATATCGAGCAGCAAAACCGAAAGAAGAGCAAACGAAAAGAAAAAAGCCTCAAAAGAGGCAAAAATAGACACGACGAAAAGACGGGGATGAAAATCCT
>JAFTKF010000068.1 GCA_017453405.1 Clostridia bacterium | reverse complement strand
TGACCCCTCAAAAATATAGCCTGAAAAAGTGATTTTAGGTAGTACAAAAATTTTTTTCGGCGTGATATAATAGTGCCAACGAAGTGACGAGAGCACATATCACACAGGAAAAGGAGGGGCTATGATGCACAATGTATGGCAGGATGAAACGCCGCGCGAAGGGGAGCTTTACAAGATCATCACCGTGGGCGGCAAGACGTTTGAAATCCATTACGGCTATTATGAAGACCGTGAACGGCAAGATCCGACGATCGATCCGATGCCGATCTACCCCGACTTTACCCGGGATGTGCAATACACCGACAGCGGCAAGCCCTTCGCCACGATGATGCAGGATGCCTGCGAGCATTTTAAGCGACGGCGCGGCTCAGAGGATGACTGCAGTGCCTGCGAGCATTTCCACAGAGTGGAGGATATGCTTGGCGTGTGTGACTGTGCTGAATTAAAAAAACGCGAATGACGCAAACGAAATCCCGTTTTCGATTGTATATCGGATACGGGGGAAACCACCATTCACCCGAAACCTTTAAACATTACATAAATGGAGGAAAGAAACATGAAAAAACAGGTATTATCCGCCCTTCTTGCTATCGTATTGGTAGTGGGCATTTTTACTTGCTTTGCATTCACCACAAACGCAGCACCCGAAACAGACTACACCGGATATTATAAGATCACAAATGCCGGTCAGCTTTCGTGGTTTGCTTGCCTTGTTGTCGGCGACACATCGCAATCGGGCATTACGGAAGCAGATCCCGATGCCAAAGCCGTTCTGACAGCAGACATTGATATTACGGTTCTGGCAGAAAGATTCGGCAAGACTTGGTCAGGCATCGGCACTGCCGACACCCCCTTTACCGGTGTATTTGACGGCAACGGCTACACCATTAAAGGCTTGACCATTGATTCGACCCTGACAACGCCCACCGTGGCAACCGTTCCCGTTGATACCGTCGAACAGGGCTTGTTTGGCGTGATCGGCGAGGGTGGCGTGGTGCGCGATGTGGTTCTTCAGGGAACGGCATCGGTTTCCGACGGTATGAAGCTCGGCGCAGTGGCTTCTGTCAACAACGGTACGATTGAAAATGTACTCAGTATGATGACCGTGACCGGCGGCACGAATCCCGATGCATTCGTCCACACCAACAATGGCACGATTACCAATTGCTATACCAATCAGACCGGCACGGCAACCGGTGCTACCAAGGTAACAGCCGATGCGCTGGCAAACGGCAGTGTTGCTTACGCACTTGGTGCATCCTTCGGTCAGACGCTCGGAACCGACACGGTTCCCGTACATTACACCGAAGGCAATGCGGTTTATAAGATTGATGAAACTACCTATTCTAACGAAGCACCCCCCGTGGAAGCTTTTGTTGCGACACTCGACGAGTTGAAAGAAGCACTTGCTAATGATGCCGATATCATTACCCTGACGGCAGACATCACAACAGATGAAGTTCTGGTGATCGACTCCTCGGTTACGATCAACGGCGATGGCTTCACCGTAACCGGCAGTGCTCTGAAAGTCTTTGAAGTTCAGAATGCGACCGATGAAACGGTTTCGGTCACGATGAATGAACTGAATATTGTCAATACCGCTGCCAAAGGACGCGGCGTAGACACCCGCAACGATGCGATCGCGCTTACGCTGACAAACTGCACCGTAACAGCGCAGGGCGTGAACGCACAGCCCATCACCGTTGGCGGCAGCGATACCGGCACGGTATCGGTTACTCTTGACGGTACATCGCTTGATGCAGGCAAATCCGGCTATGCGATCATTTCCTTCTTGCCTGCCGAGATTTGTGTAAAGGATTCCGACACCACCGACGCCTATCCTTCGTCGATGGAAGGCTATGGCTGTATCTATCTGAAGGAAACGGCACAAGGCTCTACGGTAACCGTTTCGGATACCGTGATCACCTCGATCAACAGCTATGACGAACCGTCGAACAACTTCGGTGCGATCGTTCCCGAATGCGACGGTGTTACCATCACGGTTGACAGC
The DNA here is from genome assembly GCA_017453405.1 of Clostridia bacterium. Taxonomy (GTDB): domain Bacteria; phylum Bacillota; class Clostridia; order Oscillospirales; family CAG-272; genus RGIG1993. The sequence continues at coordinate 753 of JAFTKF010000068.1, read as the reverse complement.
TCCAGCAAGATCAACATCACCGCAACCGGCGATGCTAACCAAAGTGTTGTAGCACTTGGAAACCTGCCCGCAACCACCTCCACAGCTTCTTCTGTTACAATCGAAAGCCCGATTACGCTGACGGGTGAGAATGCCGTTTATACATACGGTACGGCTACTGAAGAAGAAATCACCGTTACCTACACCGATCCCGTTGTTCTTCTGGATATGCGTCTTAAGACACTGGAAGCGGATGTTACCGAGCTGAACAAATTAATCGCGGAAGGCGGCACCATCGATGCGATCATAGAGAAAGTAGATGGCATCACCGCAACCCTTGCCGCTCTTGACGATACCTACGCAACTGACGAACAGCTGAAGACTGCGGTCGATGATGCCAACAAAGCGCTGACTGAGGCGATCAACACCGTTCAGGCAAACCTTGACAAGGCTGTAGAAGACCTCACCAAGGCAATTGAAGAAGGTGACAAGGTCAACGCTGACGAGATCGTCAAGCAGGTTGGCATTCTCACCGAAATGATCAATAAGGTAGAATCCGAGTCGATCGCTCGCGATGATGCGCTGACCGAAGCGCTTGACGAAGCGAAGAAGACGCTGACTGAGGCGATCAACACCGTTCAGGAAAATCTTAACAAGGCTGTAGAAGACCTCACTAAGGCAATTGAAGAAGGTGACAAGGTCAACGCTGACGAGATCGTCAAGCAGGTTGGCATTCTCACCGAAATGATCAATAAGGTAGAATCCGAGTCGATC
>JAFTKF010000067.1 GCA_017453405.1 Clostridia bacterium | reverse complement strand
TTTGTTCAATTGCCGACGCAGTCTCAATTCTAATCTGACCGCCATCCTCCACAAAGTATCCCGTACCAAAAGTATCGGTCAACTGCATCGGATGAACCGGAAGGAATTTTGTTTCATAAACAGCCTCATATTTGCTATCGGGTTTGGGATTAAATGTAGTGTTATAGCTTTCATCCGGACCGAAATAACTGGGCTTGAAGCCATCGGTATAGATCACGATCTTATCAAAGCAAAGCTCGGGATCGACCATATAGAGCCGCACGGTATGTTCTCCTGCAGAAGGAATCGAAACCGTCAGTTTATGCTTGATGATCTGATTGAAGACGCCCTCTTCCCAAGCATAATTTCCGACACCGTAGTCAGACTCTCCGCTCAGAATGATGGGCTCGCCGTTGTCGATCTGTACCGCAAAGCGTACCTTTCCTCTGGCGGAAAGCGTGGGAAGACGATACACCTCTGCGGTGAAATCGCCGCTCGAGAAGAAATATACGGAGTATTCAACATAGGGCGACTCGCGCAGGATCTTATCGGGATCAATGCCCGTCAATGACAGACTGTTCGCACGGATCATATCTCCGCTGACACGGCCGAGATCCTTGATCGTGGTGAAATATGCCGTATCTGTTGCGTAAGATTTCGAATAGTGTTCTGCTTCTATGGAAACGTATCCGTCTTGCTCAATGTATGTTTTTTCTCCGACAGAAACCGTTTCCACGATCGCTTGAATGTGGACAGTTTTTGTCTTTCCATCGCAGTAGCTGAATACAATATCTCCTTCAGAGGACTTGGGAAGCTTGGAAAAATCAACGCTTGCCCATATGCGTACTTCATCAAGAACCGTTCCTTTTTTGACCGACAGCACAACGAATTCGGGGCAAGATACAACCTCAAAATCAAAAGCATCAATACCCTTGCTGAAAACATCGATAAACTTTCTGCCTGCAGAATAATTGTAGAAAACCAGCGTCGGGTTTTCACTCTCGGCGTACTCGTCCTCAACAATGATACCGCCGTCCTTCTGTACAAGCGAAATGGCAGGTGAGGACTGTGCGTATCCGGGGGATACGGGAGGAGAATATTCTTCGGGAGACAAAATGCCATCCCATTTGCCATCCATCAATACCTTGTTAAAATACGCAGTTTCATACTTTTTCAATTCATTGTACCACTGCGACTGAATGGTGCAGTTGTATGCGGTTGTACTCTTCCCCATTTCAACGGCAAAGTTCGCTTTGGTTGCATAGAAAAATTCAGCATTGGAATAATACGCAGAACGTACCTGATACAGAACAGTTTCGTAGAATGTTGCTTTCTTACTGTCTTTCAAGGATGCATATACCGCTTCCGCATCGTCTAAAAGCGTTTTATATGCCGATAGGCGTTTTTCAAACTCATCATTAAAGTGAACGTTCGTAAACAGATCCACCTTCATATGTTCAAGCTTTCTTGCGTTGGTATACTGACAAAGCCGTTTCTCAATAGAAACGATCATCTCAATATCCGCATCGGGAAATTCACGTTTCGCCCATTTTTCAATGAACGCATATACAGTTTCATCGGTATATTCATCCGCGTGAAATGCATAGTCGAGCAAAAATTCCATCGAGATCTCACCCGGCTTGATATCGCCGACATTGATGATCCAAGCGGTATCTGCACCGTAGCGAATCGCCTTAGACATTTCCTCATAAAAGAGTGTCAGGGGCATCGTGTTGAGCCACATATAGCTTTCGTCATCAGGACCCCAATAGGAATTATGATAATAAACGCCGTGTCCTCCCGAACGTTCGCGCTCGGTGGCATTGGGAAGATCACGGATAAAACCGTGATTGTCATCTGCCCACATAACCATGACATCGTCAGGCAGTTCAAGGCCTTGATTATAGATTGCCTGCACTTCTTTATACGGAATAAATACCTGAAAAACACCCTCCAGTGTCGGATTATCCAGTTCTTCACGCAAAATTTGCCGTTGTGCTTCAATAATTTCTTCAAGAAGCTTAGTTGAATCGCCGTACCACGGTGCCTGATTCAAATTAACTGCCGTAAACCCTTCATCGTGCGCACCGCGCATACCAAGCGTCCACTGAACCTCATAATCCTTATTGGCACGTACACTCCGACGCCAGTATTCCAGAACGATCTCGGGACAGACCGTGTAGTCATAAGAAATCGTGCCGGTGTAACCGGTTTCAGCCCGATACGCGGCCTTGAACGAATCCCACTCATTCAAATTGTTACGCAAAAGCATATCGCAGTGCGATGTGCCGATCACAATGCCATAATAATCCGCATTTTTGGGATTTTCGGGAAAGGCATTAAAGGCTTCCACGCAAACGTGCATCGCGGGCCATAAGTAATTACTCTTCAGACGAAGAAGCATTTCGAAGATCTTCAGGTACACATTCGGTCCCATATTAAGATCGCCATCAAGCTGTCGCGCCCAATATTCAAGCTGTTCTTCATCGTTCAAAAAGATCCCGCGGTATTTCACACTCGGCTCATCGGAAAAGAAAACATAGTCATTTTTGAGAACAAACGAGGTTTTGGGATCGGCTGAACTATCCGCAAAGTATTTGAGCGGCGAAACACCAAGCATTGCCGAAAGCTCATAAATACCGTAAATTGTACCGCGCTTATCCGAGCCAAAGATTACCAACGCCACATCGATCGTACCGTCGTCAAACGGATCGGAAACCACCTCCAAGCGGTAGCTTTCCCATTTTCCCTCAACATCTGAAATATCGATCTTTCCTGCTTTGGCAAGATTTTGAACAGTCGTGCCTTTATCCAGAGATCCAATAATAATTGCCGTTTTACCCACCAGTTGAGAGCGATCGGAAACAACCGACGGATCCAGCGAGCAAACATCTATGATATCTTGCTTTAAGTCATTTGCAGCACGTACAACACCCGGCCACTCCCCTTGGGTTGCATCGGGGTCAGCAATGCCCTCTGCCAGAATTCCAAGATTGGAATTGGCAAACAAATCAAAATCACCCGGCATAGCTTCTACTAATGTGTCGTCTGCGTTGTTCGGCAAGGTAGTTGTTTCATCCAATGTAGAAACTTCACCGTCACCGCAGGAAAGCAACACCGCCAAAAGAATCGAGATCATCGCTATCAAAAATAGCAACCGATGTTTCATCATATAAACCTCCTTACAATACTGTTATGACCATCATTTTTTTGTGTTGTGATAAATCACCTTGATGTAATCAATCGTAAAGTCGGTGCCGGATTTATCGGATCCAAGATAAAAATGCGTGGTATTTCTGGCATTGTTCGCGTTTCTGACTGCAAAAATACCAGGCGATACGCCGTCAAGGAAGATCTCTTGCTTCCCTGCTTCCCAATCCAGTACAGTGGTCACTGTATGTTTTTCGCCAAGCGTGATACCGCAAATACCAACCCATATCGAGCCGTTGTGGTATTTCAGCGTCGCGTTTTCAACCGCAATACAGATACCGCCGTTTGCGGCAGGAGCTGTACCGTCAGCCAGAAGGAACATAATATTGGAAAATGCGTTGGTATTTACTGTAAAATCAACACTTACCGTGTACGCCTCCGAGAGTTTTTCTGAAAGCGGGATATCTACAAAAGCTGCGCACGAGCCGGACCCTGTATTCACAGAAAAGAGTCCGTTTTCAAAGCTGACGCTGCCGGAACCTGAAGTTTTCAGCGTTGAGCCTTGGGGCTGTTGATCAAAGCTTTCTTCAAACACTACGCGCTCGGTTACAACGTGTACGGTAATTGTACCGCTGGACGAACCAACCGAATTTGTCAGTGTAACCGTAAAGACGTAATCACCGGGAGCTGTAAATGTAACAAGATCTCCGTTTATAGTATAACCCGTATCCTTATCGCAAGTGAGCGTTTTCGTTGCCTGAGGACTTCCCGGGAAAGAAATATAAGAAAGCTCATATGAACAGCCGTATGTAAAGGCAAGATATGTCTGTGCTTCCATAACTGTAATTTCGGGAGCGGCAGATGCCGAAGTTGCAAGGACTGTCAATGTTTCGCTTTGCGTTCCGTACGTATTGGTTGCCGTAAGCGTGAATGTATACAACCCTGCTTTTGAAAATGTAAGAACACCGTCCTGATAGGACCAACCGTCTTCGCGCGCAGATGTCACCGTTACCGTAGGGTCCGGTAATCCTGCAAGCTCATACGAGAGCGCGTACGAATCGGTTTTCGAGAGATCCAATTCCACTTCGTTTTCATTCAGGAAAAGATAGGGAGGTTGCGCTTTTTTCAAATACAGATAATCATAAACCATCCCTGTGTCGGGCTTATTACTGCCGAAGAAAAACATACGAATGCTATCCTCGACCCCATCTCCTCCCGTTCTCAGCGGAAGATCGCGATACCATTTACCGTCAATCGAAATATCAAAACAGCCTTTTTCCGCTCCGTTGACTCTGTCACCGATCCGCAGGATCACTTCGATTTCATAAAAGATATCAAGATGACAAGGTTCAAGATTGACCCAGGAAGAGCCGTTATGATATTTGAAGTATCTGTTTTCTGCAGCAACACTGCAAACCACGCCGTTTGTCGTGGAATCGGATGTGTAAAAATAAAACAAGTTACTGAACGCCTTGGTTTCGATCATTACAGATGCTTGCGCAACAAGATAGCCTTCTATTGCATCGTCAAATAAAATTTTCCCATTAATGTAATCCTGATCCACCGTTGTCAGGCGAAGCATTCCGTCATCAATCTCATAAGCACCGTTGGTGGAACGGGCGATCTGTATTTCGGGATTGAGTGTATCGGCAGAAAAGGTTGAATAAAAATAATAGTCCTCTGCACTTTCATCGATCACAGTCACAGTAAAGGAATCCTCTACTCCGCCAATACAGGTTGCTTTGATCTCTGCCGTCCCGACACGCAGCGCCCGAACCGTACCGTCGGACGAAACGCTGGCAACCGTCTCATCGGACGACGAAAAGCGTACCGCCTTTGTATCGGCATGATCCGGCAGAACCGTTGCGGTTACAGAATATGACGAGCCGGCGTAGAGCGTCAGCTTCTCCCGGGATAGCGTTACACTTTCAGGGAGAACATCGTCAACCGAGACAGATGTTGTAACACAAGTACTTGGCGTCGTTATTTCGGTCGAAGAGGTAACATCAGTCGTCACACTTCCATCGCCGCAGGAAACAAGCGCCGCAATCAAAAGACAAAATAGAACCGTCAAACAAAAAGAACGTTTCATAGAACACCTCTCATAATTCAATATGATAGCTTTGTTTCTATTGTATAACAGATAAACGGAAATGCAATGACTATTTTTACTGAAAGTATTGCATTTTCTACGATTCTATGGTATAATTTAACTATGTTTATCTTTCAAAATACTCACGATTTTTTCTATGTTGCACATAAGTATGAAACAACGCCCAATATCAGACACTTCTATGGGCACACACACGAACATTATGAGGTATTTCTTTTCATCAAAGGAGATGCAAGTTTTAATATTGAGGGAAATAAATTTATGCTTTCCCCTTTGGATATCATTATCATTCCGCCTCATTATTATCATTGTCTGATCTTGGACGGTATTTCGCCGTACGAACGGTATGTGTTGGAAATTCCTTCCACACGGATCGATTCTTCTTGGGAAACGCTCTTTTCACAACCGAAGTTGTTTAATATCGCTCACAATCCAAAGCTACAGGATATTTTCTATCGGCTTGACACCTATCAGGAGCTTTTACCCGAGGACGATTTCGCTCAAATGTGCGAATATCTTGTTCAGGAATGTCTGCTGGTATTGAAATCCTCCTTTGGAAATGACAGTATCGAGCATTCCTATGATCCACTCACCAAGCGCATCCTGCACTATATCAACGAAAATCTCAGCTTGCCGCTTTCTGTCGAAGCACTGTCCGAACATTTTTTTCTCTCCAAATCCCACATCCAGAATGTATTTTATCAGAATATGAAAATCGGTGTCAAAAGTTATATTGTGCAGAAGAAAATGTTACTAGCCAAAGATCTTTTGGAAAGCGGAAAAAAGCCGTATGAAGTCGCAGAAGAACTTGGATACAGCGATTATACGACTTTTTACAAAAACTTCCGTAAGCACTATAAAGCCTCTCCAAAACTCTATGTATCCAAAAAAAATAAGCACATTCCCGTCATATGAAAAAGTCTCCCATAACCCCAAATGAATCGGTTATGGGAGACTTTTTCATATAAGAACGGTATAAAGAAGCTCCACGGCAAGCGCGCTTGCACAGCTGACTGCCGCAACAACCGTTAAGCCCTTCCCTTTGATCGCGACCAAGCATCCGATCAGAAGCCCGACGACAGCGGAGACAATATGCCCCGTCGCATAAAACGCCGCAGGAACTGTCATTGCGGCAAGTACCGTAAACGGGATATAAAAAAGAAAGGAACGCACATAGCGGTTGGTGATCTTTTTTTGAAGAAGCGCAAACGGAATGGCACGAATCAAGTAAGTTGAGCCGGCAAGGATTAAAAGATACAGCCTAAAATCATTTGTCATACGCCATCCTCCTGTTCACGAATCGGAAACGCGACTGCACCAAACACCGCAGATACGATTGCCGAAATGCTGATCGCAATACCCGATGAAACTGTTTTCAAAAACGGAAGATAGTAAAAAAGGCTGTGCAATGCCGCCGCAAAGAGAACGACCGTCAAAATCGCTTTGGAGCTTCGTGCTCTGGGGGCAACGATGGCAACGAACATTCCGTATATCGCAAGACAAAGCGCGTTCATAATAGCCGACGGTAAAATATTCCCCAAAAGACTGCCCAGCAAGGTGCCAAAGGTCCATCCTAAGAACGGCATAATGGACAACCCAACAAAAAACACCGATGTAACTTCTTCTTCGTCAGATGCGACAGCAAAAATCTCATCCGTCATAAAAAATCCGAGCAACCACCGCTTGATCCCTCGAAACTCGGACGAAGTTTTTTGTGAAAGCGATACCGACATAAAGGAGTATCTGAGATTGATCGTCAACTGTGAAATCAGCATTTCTATATATTGCCCCGGAATGACCATAATACCAATACCGGCAAGCTGCCCTGCCGATGTCAGCGTTGTCATAGAAATGATAACCGCCTGCCACCAATCAAATCCGTACGCAATCGCCATAATGCCGAACGTAAACGATACCGACAGATATCCCACACCAATAGGGATCCCTTTTTTCATTCCGCGCACGAATGCACTCACCGTTCTCACTCCTTCCGTTAATCACGATAACACAGCGCATTATATCACAAATTTACCCATATTGCAAGCAAAGCCGAAAAAATGTCTCTGACAAAAAAATAAAAATCCATTCCCCCTTGACCGATCTAAGAATTTGCCATATAATATAGCCAACAACCATCGTCTCACAACACTTTATTTTTCAGAAAGGATATCACAACTGTGAAAAAAATGACCGCCATTCTTCTTCTGACAACCGTTTTACTCACCGCTGTTGCCTGTGCCGCGACTCCCGCTGATACCACCGAGTCAACCGCCAAAGCGACTACAACCGAAGCTGTCACGGATACTGTCCCTGAGCCGACCTCTTTCGCGCTTGATGAAAGCTTTGTGATCGTTTATCCCGAAAATGCTACCGAAGTTGAAACCAATGCCGTCAATGCCATTGTTACAGCACTGAAAAAGCTCAATATTTCCATTGGAACACAAAAAGATACTGCTACTTCGCGTGCCAATGAAATCCTTGTCGGTAATACCGCAAGAGAGTTGACCCAAAGCGTCACAAAGACTCTTTCCGAAAATGATTTCACCCTCAGAATGCAAAGCACTGAAAGCGAAAATAAAATCGTTCTCGCCGCGAAGGGCGATATCGGGATGGAGCTTGCTGTTCATTATTTTATTGCAAACTATCTCTCAGCTGAGCGCGTTCAATCGCTCCCGTTGACACTCTCTTTTACACACAAACAAAAAGAAGTGACCATTGCCGGCACACCCCTTTCGCAGTACACTGTAGTCTACGCGCAAGAAGGTGTTGGCAGTAATAAGGATATTCAGGCAGCTAAATATGCCGATACCGTGGAAGTGTTTGTTAGCCTTCTGGAAAAAGCTACCGGCGTTCGTTTGCAAACCGTTCCGGATGCCGAAAAAATCGCAGACGGCACGCCTCTGATTCTATTCGGAAGCAGTTCCCGCAAAAACGATGACAGTCTCTATTCGGTCAAATTAAAGGGCGGCGGCGCAGATGCTTATGCCGCCAAGCTGATGACAGACGGAACCGTCGCATTGGCAGGCAACAACGCCTGCTCGGTGCTCGGTGCAGGAGAAGCTATGATCCATTCCCTGCTTGGCGAGAGCGCGGATATCACCGCTTTGAATATCTCTGGCAAAAAAGACCTGACCCACGTTGCCTGCGTTGGCGACAGCATCACCTACGGAACCAATTCGAGCGATCCGTCTATGCAAAGCTATCCCGTCTACCTGCAAAGAATGCTTGGCTACAACTACTATGTAGAAAAATACGGCGCACCCAGTCACTCCCTGATCGAAACCGACACACCGAGCTTTTTGAAACACGAGTACTTCAGAAAGAGCACGAATGCCACTCCCGATGTGGTTATCGTTATGCTGGGTACTAACGACTGTCGTACACAAAAATGGGAAGATTCCGCCTACAAGGACTGGAGCGATCCTGCGCGAAAAGAAGCTTTTCTTGCCGCGGGTCAGAAACTGATCGACGCTTACCGCAAAAGAAACAACGATGTACAGATCATTTTCTCCACCTGCCCCACCGTTCCACAGGATAGC